>JAGGXN010000061.1 GCA_021163065.1 Archaeoglobaceae archaeon
AGGCTGAACTCAAACGTTTTATTTCCAATTCTAAGCATGTAGTTGCTAACAACAACATCATAATTTTTCCCAGTTGAATAAGGCAAAGTTAGTTCAAATCTTCCATTTTTATCTGCATTAACTGAATACCCGTAATAAAACGAGCTATATTTTGTCTTAACTCTAGCTGCCACAACTACAGCCTCATTTGGTTTTGCTTTGCCAACAACTTTAGCACCTTTCACATATTCGTATACTCTAATTTTCTTAACGTCAACACCTCCAAGCTTGAATGCAGTCGTATTCGATTCATGTATAAGCCTAAAATGTTTCAACGCATTCACGTTTCCAATTGGTGTCTCTGTAGAAGTTCCATAAAAGAGGTACATTCTTGCGTAAATTGAGTTGTAAAACTTACCTTTCAGCTTAGCAAGATTTGTATTCTCAATTCTCTCATAGTAGTCTGTCTTTTTTCTATTTGCAAACTTCAGCATGTCGTAGAAAATTCCAGGACCCTTAGCAATTCCACTAAATTCCCCATTGTTTAACAGATAATCGAATCCCATTCTATCGTCCAAAATGATGTATCTAGCGTTCCTTCTCTTCAGTATTTTTAAAGCCTTTTCCTCATCTGTTGTAGTGAAAAATAAAGAGAGATCGCGAATGCCGGTTTGAAAGTTGTTGGCCACAACGGGTCTTTTTGATACATAAACAATCCAATTCCCATAATCCCACCAGCTAAGAATACCATACTCAGGTTTCTTATTTTCAAAATAGTAGCTAGTTTCTGGTGTATTTTTTCCAATCCAAATCAACGTATCGTACCAATCACCGTAGATTTCTGGAGGTTTAGAGATGAAGTGTACATCATTGTATACATTGGGTAGAATCAACAATACAATTAAGAACAAGATGTACCTCTTTTTCAAACGCAACGATAAAACAAAATAAGAAGATAAAATCGAGAATGCAGGAGACAAGATGTACATGAATCTAGATTGAACTAAAGTGAGCAAAAGTGCAAACAAGCCCCATAGAAACACGAGTAACGTAAAAACATCTTTATGTTTTTTAATGTTTTTTATAATTAAAATCATTCCAAGAATTGCAAATGGGAAAACAAACCAGAATTGCAACACATCGTTTAATTTAAATGGTTTTGCCTCTGAAACTGTTTTTATATACTCGTTTACAACAAAATAGTTGTAGGCAGAAAGAATTAAATCTCTATTTAGAAAGATAAGCAATACAAGGGCTGCGATCATCGCTATCCTAATGTAATTACTGTTAACAACAAAAAGAGAGACAACAAAAATCACCAGCAAAATTGTGAGCAAGTGATTGAAAAGCGGAACAACTGGTAGAAAGATGACTAAAATAGCAAGAGAGATTGATAACGAAACTAAGAAGTACTTCAAGACCGTTTTATCTTTATAGATCAAATAAGCAATCAAAACAAAAGACAAGATTAAACCAAGATAAATTGGAGCGCCGAACCATAACAAATACAAGCATGCGATTGTAAATCCTAATGCAACGGAATATTCAAGCTTTGATGTATTGAATAACTTAATTAAGAGTAAAAAGGTTAAAGAGAATAGAAAGACCTCAGCTGCATGATGATCAACAAAACCCAGTCTTGAATACCACGCATATGCAAATACCGTTGACAAAGTTAAGGAGCTCAAAACAGCCAATTTAGAATCGAATTCTTTAGCTATAAAGTATACAACTATCACACTCAGAGTGGCGAATATAACGGGGTATATAGATCCTATTAGCTCTGGATTTCCAAAAGATGTGTAAGCTATCAGATAATCGAACAGCGGCATCCAGCTAACTTTTGCGCCGTAAGGATAATTGATGTAGTAATCAAACCACGGATTTCCACCGTGCATAATTACCAAAATTCTCCTCATGTGATAAAAAGGATCATAACCGCAAAGCATGTGCGGATAAGATAGGATATAATTAAAATTGAGCGATCTTAAAATTATAGCAAAAACTATTGAAAGCAAAATTCCTACTCTATGAAGCTTCATAAAATCGTTGTTTTTGATGTGTTTTAAAATTTTTATTATTTCAAATTATTAACGTTACAGAGAAGTTACAGAGAAACTGTAGCAGTATTATAAAAGTATTACAAAAATTCAACTTAAGGCAAAAAGCTAAGATGGCTAAGTGTTAAGAGCTTAGCCATGCTTTATTACGTAACGCTAAAGAATTTCCTTAAACTTTTTAATGAATCTTCTATAGAACTCCCATTCTCTCTCATTCAGAACGTGTAGCTCAAAGGGAGATAATTCAAAATTTTCAAGAATTTCCAGCTTAAGTTTAGCAATATCCTTTACCCTTTCTGGAACGGAATCTGAGACGATGGCAATGTCAATATCTGAGAGTGGGTGAATTTTGCCCTCAACTGTAGAGCCAAAGAGATAAAGTTTAGCTCCCGGAATTCTTCTTTTGACTCTCTGCTTAATTATATTCAAATAAAACTCAAGATTTTCAAAATACTTTCTACGATTTTCGTAAACCCTTTTAGCAACTTCAACTGCTTTCATATTTTTCAACAAGTTTCTTCAACCTTTCGTAAACTTCAAACTTATCCTCAACATCCTCTTTTCTATAATCTTTTCCAAGATATCTTGAGAGCAAATAACTATCTTCAATTATCTTTATTTTATCTCTATTTTCAAGATAGAATCTTTTGAACTCTGGATAAACTGTAAAAACTTCTTCAAAGAGATGTGTAAGCTTATGAGTTTTTGAAAAGTAACCAACACTCAAAGCTAAAGTATATTTCAACAAAAGCTGAATTGCCTGCTCCAATAAAAATATTGACCAATTGTAGCCTATCCAAAAAGGCTTTTTTGCAAGCTCATTTACACTTTGTTTCTTGAAAAAAAGTATTTCTTCTCGCATTAAAAATTAAAAAACAAAAAAATTAGTTTAAAACTTAAAAATTAAGTTATGGGCAGCCTAACCAGTCTGTTACTTCAGTACCTACTGAACAGTTTTCTCTCGTCTCTATGTATGAATCGATGTCAAAGACACCTACCCACTCTTGATGTCCTTCGAAGTACGTTGTCTTCTTATCATCTGGATCAACTGACTTAACTCCAACGTGTGCCTTACCAGCAACGCTTGCAACAACGCTCATCGTGTTGAATGTTTCATTTGCCTTAGCCTCTTCAGTCTTCTGCAACTTCTCAGCCTTCGTGAAGAATGCGTCAACAACGCTGCCAATGATGTAGTTCTTCACACACTTCTTCTCAGTCCACTTGAAGTCGTAGCTTTCGTTCTGGTAAACAATTGGCATGTATTCAAAGTCAACTTCCTTCTTTTCATCTATGTAGTTATTATACTCCTTGCAAGGTGCATTTCCAGTCTTAGCATCATCTTGAGTTGAAACTGTAATTTCGTATCTCTCCTTAGCTACCAAACCCGTTCCAGTCTCAAGTTCGCTTAATGCAATTCCCTCATAAGTCTTATTGCTCGTTTGAGCTCTAACTTCCATGTTCTTGTAACCAACACCTTTTGCATCGATTTTCATATAGATGTAGTCTGCTGCTGATGCCATGCCGATCGCTACTACCATTGCCAACAATACTGCTAACAATACCTTTTTCATGCTTCTCACCGTTATTTATTGAGGCATCAAAAGTATATAAATTTAACTATTCTAAACCTATCTATTTCTTAGACT
>JAGGXN010000219.1 GCA_021163065.1 Archaeoglobaceae archaeon
AAATTTTTAAATTTCTCTGAATTTAATATTTCATCCTTAATTTCATTAGCAATTTCTTTTTTGATGCTAATCAACGTTTGCTCGTTTAAAGAAAGTATCTTTTTCAATTCTTCAACTTCTTTTTCTTTTTCAGCAAGCTTTCTTTCCAATCTATCCAATAAAATATCTCTTTCCGACATTTTATAAAAAATGTAGAGGGACATTAATATACTTTTCTTTCCTATTTTTAAACTATCTAAACAATCGAAAAATAGAA
The DNA here is from genome assembly GCA_021163065.1 of Archaeoglobaceae archaeon. Lineage (GTDB taxonomy): Archaea > Halobacteriota > Archaeoglobi > Archaeoglobales > Archaeoglobaceae > B5-G16. The sequence goes on from JAGGXN010000219.1 coordinate 257, forward strand.
TTATTTTTGCTACATTAATGCCAAAATGGAATTAATAAAAGTTGGCGGAAGTGTTTTCAAAGAATTGCCAAACTTAATTCAAAGCCTTAGAAGTTTGAAGAAAGATATAATTATTGTCCCTGGAGGTTGGATTTTTGCAGACTTAGTTAGAGAATTGGACAAAAAATATGGGTTGAAAGAAAAGATTTCTCACTGGATGGCTATAGCATGTATGGATGTTTATGCATACTTCATCGCAAGTTTTGGTGCAAATGCTGTTATGCCAAACAACTTTTCGGATTTAAAAAGTTTGAGAGGTATTAACGTTATTTTAACGCACAATTTACTAAGAGGAGATGAAGAATTTAACGATCTTCCCCACTCATGGGAGGTTACATCAGATTCGATATCCGTATGGCTTTCATACAAATTAAGATTGAGGAGAACCGTGAAAGTAACCGATGTTGACGGGGTTTTCATTGATGGGAAGTTAGTTAAAGCTATTAAAGCATCAGAACTTTTAAAATTAAACGTTGAAACTTGTGTCGATAAATTTGCACCAAGACTTTTGAAAGATTTCGGAATTGACATGTTTGTATGCAATGCGAAAGAGGTAAAAAATTATATATTGAAAGGAAAGGCTAAAGGCACGCTGATAAAAGGTGAATGAGGTGATGGTATGGACATTCATAAATGTATATCATGTGGTGCAAATTTGATAGGTGCAAATTACGTTAAATTTCCATGTCCAGAATGCGGTGAAATAATATATCGATGTAAAAAGTGTAGGAAGCTTGCAAATCCGTATAAATGTGAAAACTGTGGATTTGAAGGTCCGTGAGGTGTTAAAATGGGGCAGGTATTTATGAAATTAAGAGTAATGCCGTCCGATGTAGAGGTAAGCTTGGAAGATGTACTTGAGAAAATTAAGAACATTGGAATAGAAAATGTGGAAATCAAGGATTCAAAGACGCAACCAATTGCATTTGGATTAAAGGCTTTGATGATAGTTGCAGTAATGCCAGATGAAGAAGGTATTGGGGATAAATTTATAGAAAATATTCAAAAAATTGATGGTGTTGAGAGCGTTGAAATAGAGTCAATGGAACTCGTATGAAGCCTATAAAAATAGTAACACCACCATTAGCAGCAAACTGCTATTTGCTCGTAGATGATAGAATTGCGTTAATAGACTGTGGCGGCGATACTAAATTTATTCTAAATGCTTTAGGCAAATACATCAACCCCAAAGATCTTGATTATTTGATATTGACTCACTCCCACTTTGATCACGCTGCTGCAGCAGGAGACCTCAAAGAGCTTGGATGCAAGATTTTAATGCACAAGGATGAATATGAATTGTTAAAATCTCAAGGATTTACTTCAATTTTTTTCAATATAAAATTCAAACCTTTTAAGCCCGATTTCGAGTTGAAAGGCAACGAAATTATAGATCTTGGAAATATAGTGTTAAAAGTAATTCACACTCCTGGCCATTCTCCAGGCAGTATTTGTTTGTATGAAGAAGACAAAAAGTGGCTTTTTAGTGGCGATACTGTGTTCGCATATGGTGCTTTTGGAAGGGTTGACTTGCCCGGAGGAAATCCTAAGGCTTTAATAGATTCAATAGAAAAGCTATCTAAGCTTGATGTCGAAAACCTTTATCCAGGGCATGAGGATGTTGTAGAAGGAAATGCTAAAGAATCGATTTTAGAAGCTTTAAGAATAGTTAAAATGATTTTTTAATGCCTTTGTAACTTTGTAAATTCAGCTTAAGATTGTTTTCAATTTTACTAACGTATTCTGCAAGGTTTTCTACTGCGGTCACGTCTTTTTTTATTAATGCAAATATTCTTTTCTTAATGTTTGTATCTGGGATTACACCCCAGCTTAAAAATTTGCTAATTAAGCCCTTTTCAATTTTATTCCCTCTTTCGTCGTAGTCAGTCAGAATGATGACATCTTCATTTTTAACCTTATCCACAACGCTTACATAAGATGAGAAGATTATTATTTTCCCTTCAACTCCTAAATCTCTAAGAGATTTTTTGTCTTTAATACCTTCAACAATTATAACAGCCCCATTTTTTGATTTCTCAATTAATTCATTCAATATTTTTCTTAACTCAATGTATTCCTCCTGATTTAGCATTAGAAGTTCAAAAACCTTAGAATTTATAAAACTTATTGGGAGAGGTGGTAGTAAGCCCCCTTCTGTTCCGGCGGCATTAGTCTGAGCCGCTAAGCGTTGCACCGGCGGGGCTGGCGATTTCATCCTGCCCAGGTGATCTCATCCTCTCGGAGTCATCGCATAGCCCTGGGCAGGTTATTTTTCTGTGCCAAAACCATGCCTCTCGGCATAGTGCCTTGCGGCACTCCGCCATTAACGGTGGGGGGACTTTCCTCCTTTCGGTCAGCCGCCCACCACCTCTCCCAAATTCTTTACAACGTTTGGATTAAAAAATTTTAGCTTCCAACTCCTTGAAGCTGCCTTTCTTCAAACTTTCTTTGTATTTCGGCAAATAGTCTTTTGGATTCTAAGTAGTATTCCTTTGCTTTTTCATACCTCTTTAAATCTTTGTTTACATCACCCAAATATTTTAAAGTTGTTGCAACAAACTGGTTAAATTCCTCATTTTCACTTGCAAGTTCTTTAAGCAACTTCAAAGATTCCAAATACTTTTCCTCAGCATCCTCAAACTTTGTAAGCTTACAGTAAAGCTTTCCAAAGTTGCTTAACGCTATAGCCAAATCAAACTTAATCGATTTATCTTCTTCAATAAATTGCCTGTATATCTTTTCAGCCTCCTTGAATAATTCTTCTGCTTCCCAAAACTTCTTTGTTTCAATATAAATAGCACCCGCATTTGCCAGAGTTTCAGCCAATTCCAATGGTTTAGCAACTTTCCTTCTGATCTCTAATGCCTCGCTAATATATTTATCGGCATCTTTAAACTTATCCAATTCGTAACATAAAACTCCAAGGTCGTTTAGAACCGCTCCAAGTTCAGCTAACCAAAAGTTCTTTTCTTCACCATCAACTTCCTCAACTTTAGTTCTACAAATTCTTTCAGCCTCTTTATAGCTTCTTTCAGCCTGTGACGTGAGTTTCATCATTGTTAAAGCTCTTGCAGCATTCCTTAAGAATGTGGGTGTCAAATATTCTAACCCAAGTCCAAGACTAATTTTTGAAGCGTTTAATGATGAAACGACACATGAAGCTAAGGCCTCATTATCGTCCATTTGGGATGTTAGATATGAGAAGTGAGAATAATAGACTAAAGCTAGAATATCTCTCCACTCCCCATCTATTGAATCAATGACTGAGAAGTCTTCAAACATCTTTTGCGACGCTTCTACAACATCCTTAGGTGCCTCGCTTTTAATTAATTCCAAAACTTCTAATGGCTTCCTGTCTTTAATTAATTTACCAACTTTTGAAAGCTCCATATCTTGGCTTATTAAAGCAATATTTAAAGGTATCTTTATTCACCTTTAATCTTTTCTTCTATCGCCTTTTTCAACTTCTCCGCTATTATCTTTCCATCAACTTTACCCCTAAATTCCTTCATGACTAAGCCCATTAGCGGTTTAAATGCATGTTCTTTTCTTTCCCTAATTAAATCCTCTTTTTGATTTACCAAATTTTGAATAAAGTCATCTACATTGCTAACTTTCCCAATGACGTTTAATATCTCCTCCTTATTTGCATTTGGATTCTTACATATAATTTTTAGGACTTCTTCAGCACCTTCCTTTGCAATCTCACCTTTTTCAATCATTTCAAGTGTCATTCTAAGTTTATCTTCATCCAAAACTTCAATGTTAAAACCTTCTTTTCTAAGTTCTGCTGGAATTGAGTGAATCACTCTTGCAACCACTGTGGGCTGGATTTTATCTGCAAATTCTTCAAAGAGTTTGTAATATTCTGAATCAGCAATTACGTAAGCCAAGTCTTTGGGTAAAAGCTTTTCATACCTTTTAGCCCTATCAACAATTAATTCAGGTATTTCAACATCTAAAAGCTCCTTTGTAAGTAAAACAGGAGGTACATCTGTTTCAGGATACATTCTTGCAGCTCCTGGCAACGGGCGAAGATAGGATGTAGTACCATCTTCATTTGCCTTCCTCGTTTCTTCTGGTACGCCTACTAAACAAAACTTTGCCCTCTCGATTATTCTTTGCAAAGCTCTTTCAACCCTTAAAGCATCTCCGGCAGCTATGATTACTGCATCGTCTTCACTAGCATCAACAAATTCTTTTAAAGCTTTAACCTCTCTCTCTGTTATTCCATAAGCTGGAAGTTCATCTGTATGGAATATGCCTCCAAGGCCAAACATTTTTGCGATATCTGCAAACTCCGTTCCAAGCCTTCTGTTTGGTTGAATTTCCTTGCCGACTAAGCCCCCAAAACCCCTTAGCAAGATCGCTTTAACTGTCTTATTCTTTAAAATTTTGGATTTTGTATCCTTGAACAAGCTTGTAACATCAAAAATTTCATTAATAACTAAAGCTCTCCTTTTTTTCAGCTCATCTTTAATTTTTAGCAAATTAACTTGTCTTATAACTTCATATTCCACAATCTTATCTAAAATTTCGAGAGTTTGAACACCTTTAATCTCGACTCTTGCCCCGTCTTTAATTGATATGTTTACATCTTGCCTTATCGTTCCTAAGCCCCTTTTAACTTTACCAGTTGATCTCAAAATCATTCCAAGCTTTGCGGCAACCTCCTTAGCTTGCTTTGGAGATTTTATGTCTGGATAAGTCCCTATCTCAACCAAAGGAATTCCCAGTCTGTCTAAGGAATAAACAACGTAATCTCCTCTATCTTCTATTTTTCTGCACGCTTCTTCTTCAACACAAAGTGTTGCGATGCCTACTCCGTCCAAATCACCATCAAAGGCTACTAGAGCTGTTCTTTGAAATCCTGTTGTATTACTTCCATCAATAACAATCTTACGCATTACATGGACTTCATCAACAAATTCCATATTTAGCATCTTAGCAATCTGTATTGCTATCTTTAAAGCCTCTTTATTAATCTCTCTCGGTGGTTCTTCATCAGCTTCAACCAAGCAAGTTGTGTCGTAAAACTTGTAAATGAATTTCTTGCTTCTTTCAACTTCCTCCTTTGCAGCTCTATCTTCTTCACCCATCTCGCTCCTTTTAAGCCTGAGATACCTGAAAAACTCGAAATTTGACTCTTCGACATCTCTATGCGATGTGGGGCAATAACAAAAGAGCTTGTGCTTAGTATCAAGCTGCTGATGAATTTCAATACCGACCATCAATCCCAATGAATCATAATCAATTTGATCCATGGTTTAAGTTGATGTAGAGTTATTAAACCTTTCAG
>JAGGXN010000018.1 GCA_021163065.1 Archaeoglobaceae archaeon
AGTAATGGTCTTTTTGCTTTTTTGATCATCGCTGCAACTGCCTTCGTCTTTGCAATCATGGCCATTTTTGGTCCGGGAATGTTTGCTGTATCAAATGGCCTTGCTCCCGCCATTTTACTCACCTCCTAGTGGGAGTGGACCCTTTTCAAATATTCTCTTTACGTTTGTTGGGTTGAATGCAGCATCATATCCTCTTATTGGCCCTTCAAGTATTTTCTTCTTCTTCCAGTCAATCTTCCATCCATACTCATCCTCTAGAATCTTGAGCAACTCTTCCTTCTTAGCCAGTGGCAAATCAGATTCTGTTCTCACAAACAGGTGCCAGTCATCTGGAAGTTTTCCAAGATACTTCAGACTTAAATCAATGTAGTGCGTTAATTTAATTGATCTACCTCTATCAGTATCTGCTGGTCTGAAACAGAGCTTAGCCATCAACGGTATTGCCTCTTCAAGTGTTTCTGCTGCTACAAGTAAATCTTGTGGAGCGGGTTCAACTCTAACCTCTTCACCTTTCCTAATATCGTACATCATCCAGTCTTCATCCCTGTATGGTTGCCCAAGGAACGCTCTCCTATATTTGCTACCATGTGGTCCAACAACTGCTGGAACTCCGAGCCTGTTAAAGCCTGTAGCAATACTTGCAGCTTTCTGGCTCATAGCACCCCATGCAACACCACAAGCACCAACTCTGTTGAGGATATAGTCAGCAATCTCCTCGTAATTCGCCCTGATATTCCTCATAGCGAATATTCTCGCAACTTTTATTGCTGCTCCATGAATGTGAGCATTTGAAACACAACTACCTATATTTATCACACCACCAGCATCAAACCTATCATGGAATTCTTCAAAGACTCCTAAGCCTTCCTCGTTTTTATATAAGGCAGCATCAAATGCCATACACCCTGTTAAGGTTACAATATAGTTTCTTGAAGCAAATTCTCTAACCATTGTATAGACTTCTTCAGTACCATTTGGATAGTTTCCACAGCCAATCGGAGCTATAATACCCGGAATTGTACCAAGCACGATTGGAGCGCCAACTTCTCTGATTTCTGTATCTCTAACAGGTCCTCTTGCCCTTCTTATCTTACCTTTCTCATTGATTATTAAATTCCAAGCTGCATAGTTTAGCACATCGATGATTGGAATTCCCTTTGGACACACCTGTTCACATCTACCGCATGCAATGCATATATCCCAATACTTCTCAAGTTTACTTCTATCTCCATTCTCAGCCGCTTCCATTGCCTCTCCAATTCTTATTCCTTGCGGACATGCATATGCGCAGTTTCCACATTGTGTGCATGACTTTACGTAATTCATGAATTCTTCCTCACTTAAAACTGGTTTAACTCCTCCTTCTCTCTTTTTCCTCCTTTCTCTTGCAATTGTTACCGCAACCTCTCCAACCTTAAGCGGATCTAAAATTACGACTCCTGGTGCACCATCAAGTATGTATTTGATTATGTCCTTTGGATCCTCCTTTGTCATATCTCTTAACCCATGCATAGCTTTATCGTTTGTACATATCACCGGAATTCCAAGTTTACCTGCATGATACATAATGTCCGCCCTAATACACTGTTCATCAATCACAATTACATCTGCTAAACCAGCCCTAACAACTTTAAGTTGTCTACTTAAAGCTGCAGCGATTTTAGCTTTTTGATAGTATCTCGTCAAATCGTTGGCTGTGCAGCAAATTCCAGCTATATCAACTTCATCCTCCAGTCCATTATCCTCAATGTAATCTGCTATGTTTGCTGCAGGAGGAGCATTGTGACCGATAACGAGTACAACAGCTTTGTTCATGTCTATTGTACCCATTCCGATTTCAATAAACGGTTGGTTGTCTTCACCTTTTGGAAATCCAAAGGCGCACATTTGGATAATATCTGCTACTTCTTTAGACAATGAATCAATCATGCCTAGATGGAGAGCTTTAGATTCATAATCCAAATAACTTCCTTCCTGCCCGGTATGTATTGAATCTACAACTTGCACAATTTGTTCTTCACAATAGTCTAAAACTTTCTTAAAGTCTGCAACGGTTTTAGGCCTTATCCCAGTAATCAATTCTGTTAATGGCGCTACAACATCAATTTCTGGACCAAAATCTACAGGTATTTCGCTTGAATCTCCAAAAATATGTTCTATGTCATGCATCATGTGCCTCGCATGTCCGCAGTGGGCTGAAACACCAACAGCACACGCTATTGTTACAATTCTTCCTGTTTGTGCAGCTAAATTAAGCCCACAAGCACCCCTCTTGTTTTCTGTCAAATCACACTTACCCATTGTACAAAGACAGCACATATCACAATATGGAGCATAGAACGGTTTATATCGCTTTAACAAGAACATGTCCCAATCTCTCAAATCAGCGATCTTTGGCATCGGTGTTGGACCCATTATAACTCCTTTTTCTTCTTCTTCCTCCACTACATCTCCTATTCTGATGCTTACGTTCTTTAACTCATCTATTACAAAAGCTCCCTTCTTCAATTCAAATACCATCTGTACACCCCCAATTACCGAACTTATGTTTTATTCGTATTTACACTTTTCCCTCAAATTAATTATTTAACGTTGGAAAAACGTGATTTAAACTTTTTAAATTCATCGAAATTTAATCACTAGTTGTTATTTTTTAAAAAATTATTAACACTGTTTGTGACAGTTATGGCATAATTTAAATAAAATTTAATTTTCCAATACAAAATGAAATGATCAAAAATGTACTCGTTAAGTTGTCATTGAATGTGAATTATTTTAATAAATTATTTTAACAATTCTTTAAGTGTTTTCATAACATACTCGAAGTCTTTTTTTATTAATACACTTTTTTGAGGAGAAGTTGATCCGGAAATTATTTCAACATTCGCTTTAAAAGTGTTTTTCAAAAATTTAATCAACTCCTTATTTGCCTTCCCCTCTTTCGCTTGCGCCTTAACTTTGATATTGATTGCTTTTCTCCATTGGTTGTATCCAACAAATTCTGTTTTCTTAGCCCCAGGCGTGACGTCGAGCAAGATTATAACACCCGTTTCAACTTTTTTCAAAGCATTTTTAAAATGCATAAACAAGAATTTAACAAATGTTTTTAAGCTGTTTTGGTTGACAGAGCAACATGATAAAAATTGGGATAATTGGGGCTAGCGGTTATACCGGTTCAGAGCTTCTTAGGTTGTTATATAACCATCCAAAAGCTGAAGTCGTTGCAATAACATCCAGAAAGTGGAAAGGAAAGAAAGTTTGGAAGCTACATGCATTTCTAAAGGGATTCTACGATTTAGAATTTGTAGAACCTGAATTAAGATATTTGGATGAATGCAACGTTGTATTCTTAGCCGTTCCACATGGTCAAGCTATGAAATATGCTCCAATGTTGCTAAATGCCGGAATTAAAGTCATAGACATATCTGCAGACTACAGATTGGACAAAGAAACTTATGAAAGAGTTTATGGCAAGAAACATGAGGCTTATATTAAGGCAATTTATGGTTTGACAGAATTGTATAAAGAAGAGATTAAAGGTGCTGAATTAATTGCAAACCCTGGATGTTATCCTACAAGTACAATCTTGGCAGTAGCTCCATTAGCAAAGCAAGAATTAATTGATAGAGTAATTTTTGACTCAAAAAGTGGAATTACTGGGGCTGGAGCTGAACCAACGAATTTTACCCACTATCCAAATTTGCATGAAGCTATAGTACCATATAAAATTACAAATCATCGACACTATTGGGAAATGCTGCAAGAACTGAAAAAATTCCAGCCAGATATAAAAATATCCTTTACCCCTCAAGTCTTTCCTGGATCAAGAGGAATTTTAACAAATGCTCACGTGTTTTTAAGGGGTAAACTTGAGCTTGATGAAGTTAAAAAAATCTACGAAGATTTTTACAAGAATTGTTTCTTCATAAGATTGCAGGATGAAATAAAATTGAGCTGGGTTAGAGGGAGTAATTTTTGTGATATAGCAATATTTGAGGGAGAAGACAGATTTGTTATCTCATCAGCAATTGATAACCTTGTCAAAGGTGCAAGTGGGCAAGCTATTCAAAATATGAATGTAATGCTTGGTTTTAAAGAAAAGCTTGGGTTGGATTTTGCACCCTTATTTCCCTAAGCATTATTTTTTAATTCAATAATATTAAAAAAACCTATGCTTTTCATAACACTAGTTTTGTTATATCCTCCAATATCTACCAAAGTCTTTAAATTTATCCTTAATCCTCTAAAAACTTGTTAACTAATTTCTAATACTTTTACATTTCTTTCTCAATGTTTTTTGAGTTAAAGATGTTTAAAGATGTTTAAGGACAATTAATTAAATTTAAGCCTTTCAAGCTACTCCTTAGAAATTCTATTGGTTTATTGATCGGGTTTTACATCTTGCCAAAGCTTTCTTTGTTTCTTTTGTTTGACGGGACACCATAGATTCTTGAAAGGGGGGAGATCTTGAAGAAAGAATAATGAAGATTAAGCAAAACTTAAGGATTTGCTGATGAAATGATGAAAGGATTCTAGGAGGTTACAAAGTTTTTCGAGAATTACATCAAATCCTGTTGTTTGCATACAAGAAACTTAAAGACATCAACATTCCTTAGTACAACAAGATGGAGAGTGAGTGAGATAGCCAAACGTATGAAGAATGAAAGTATTATGCAAAGGTGTTATTGTGTAAAGGTTTCTTGAGATTGTTACGAAGAAGAATATTAAGTGAGAGATGAGTTTACTTCGATGATATTACACG
>JAGGXN010000138.1 GCA_021163065.1 Archaeoglobaceae archaeon
AAAGAGATACATGTAGAAATTTATGAATTAAATAGCAAAGAACTCGTTTACTTCAATTTTACATCTACATTCATCAATTGCACACTTCCAAAAGGTAATTACACAGTATACGTTGGAGCTTGTGACAAAGTTTGCCATCTAGGATATTGTATGTATAAATGTTCCGAATTTGATTCCTATGGAAAATTCATAATCGAAGTAAATAAAACTGAGCAACAACTCGTTGTTGAGTCTGTTTTTGCAAACAACACGCACATACCGCGAAAATATGCATTCTTTTATTGTGGAGGGCAAAACGTCAATCCCCCATTGTATCTAAAAAATCTATCAAACAAAGCGAAAAGTTTGGTAATAGTAGTTGAAGATCCAGACGCAAACAACTTTTTGCATTGGCTTGCTTGGAACGTTGAGCCAGTAACAACAATCCCAGAGAGTATTCCAAATAAAGTGACCGTTAACAAACCAAAAATGATCCAAGGAATGAATAGTTACGGCTTTATTGGCTATGGCGGCCCATGCCCACCTCCTGGTGAAAGACATCATTACTATTTCAACGTTTACGTTCTGGATATGATGCTAAACTTGCCAACTACTGCAACGAAGGATGACGTTTTAAATGCGATGAAAGGACATGTTATACAAAAAGGATTGTTAATTGGACTATTTCCATAATTTTTTAATTTTTTCAAAAAAACTTAATTTTTCCCAAAAAAGTTATTTAGCTTAAAAAATATCTAAAACTGGTGATTAAATGAAATTAAAAATAGCGATATTACTGGCATTTTTGTGCATTCTACCAGTTAACGCACAATACTTAGACAAAATAAACACACCCGATTACACACAGACTGATACAAGCTACGGTGGGTTTGAAGGTGGTGGTGCAAACTACTGCTGTCCAGTTCAGGATTGGTTCTATAAATGATACCAAAATTTAAATAATTTGGTTCCCTATATGATTACATGAAAAAGGAGATCCTTAAGAGGCTCATTGTTGAGTTCCACGAATCCGAATTGCCGGAGTTGATTGAAAGGAGTATGGATGTTGATTTAGAGACGAGAAAGATAATCAGCATCATTGGTCCAAGGAGATGTGGAAAAACGTACTATCTATACTACCTCATAAAAAAGTTGATTCAGCAAGGAGAAGATAAAACAAGGATGCTTTATATAAACTTCGAGGACGAGAGAATTCTACCGTTTAGCGTGAAAGAATTCGATTTAATCCTCGAAGCTTATTTTGAACTTTATCCAGAGAACAAGGGAAAGAAAATATACGCATTTTTTGACGAAATCCAGAATGTTAACGGATGGGAAGTAGCGGTAAGAAGGATGTACGATAGAGAAAAAATAAGGATTTTCATTACTGGATCGAATTCAAAGTTGCTGAGCAAAGAGATTGCCACTGCTCTGAGAGGGAGAACAATAAGCTATGAACTACAACCATTTTCATTTCTCGAAATTTTAAGGGCAAAGGGGATAGATGTAACACCAAACTTGCTGTATTCGAGCAAGAGATTTCACATCAAAAAGCTCTTAAATGAATACATGAAATTTGGTGGATTCCCCGAAGTCGTGCTCGAAAATGACGAGACTACTAAGATAAGGATACTTCAAGAATACCTTAACACGATTTTCTTTAGAGATTTGGTGGAAAGATACTCAGTAAGGAACACTATCTTGTTGAAGGAGATCATTAGATTCCTCATATCGAATATTTCTAGGTATTTTAGCGTGTCTAAATTTTACAAGTTGGCTAAGCAGAACTTCAAAGTCACTAAAAGGACAATTCTCAATTACTGCTCATACCTCGAAGATGTGAGGCTAACGCTCTTCGTTAAAAAGTTTGGAACTCTTAAAGAGCAAATGGTTAATCCCAGAAAGATATACTGCATAGATGTCGGATTTAAGACTGCAAGCGGATTTTATACATCTGAAGATCTTGGAAGGATTGCAGAAAACTTGGTTTTTCTCAAGCTGAGAGAGAGGCAGCTTAGAGACCCCCTTGTGGAAATTTACTACTGGAAGCAAAAACAAGAGGTTGATTTTATTGTTAAGAGGGGCAAAAAAATTGAAGAGATAATTCAAGTGTGCTGGGATGTCGAAGAGGCTAAGGAAAGAGAGATCAAGGGGATATTAAATGCTGCAGAGTTCTTCAAAATTAAGAAGGGCATTATCATAACGTGGGATTTTGAGGGTGAGGAATTGATAGAAGGTGTAAAAATTGAATACGTGCCGCTCTGGAAGTGGTTGTTATATTCAAAATGAAACTTGTAAATTAAAGACAGAAAATGGGAGATATTAGGGGGATATCTAGAGACTTGCTTTTAAAGTTTAATTTCATTTCGTTTGAATTCTACTCTATAGTCTAATACGGCAATTTAAAAAACCAAAAACTTGAGATGTGAGTTACGCAATTTGATTTAACTTTTCAATCAATTTTTCATTGGATATGTAAACATCTTCAACTTTTCCACTAAAGCCACGTAGATGTATCGTAAGTAGCATAGCTATGTTATTCATTTTTACTACTAACTTAGCCGTAATCTCAGCTAATTCCAAATTAAGGGATACATAA
>JAGGXN010000006.1 GCA_021163065.1 Archaeoglobaceae archaeon
TGTTTTAGTTGCGTTGTTAAACAGAGAAAAGACTGGAGAAGGAATGGAATTGGACATCTCACTTTTTGATTGTTCTGTGCCGTTGATGCTAAATCTAATGAATATGGTGCTAATAGAAGGTATGACTATACTGCTTGTTGAACAAAATGTTTTTGCATCCTTAGAGATCTCAGATTACGTGTACGTTTTAAATGAAGGAAGAGTAGCTGTAGAGGGCACAGTTGATGAAATCAAAGAATCTGAAGAAGTAAAAAGAGCTTACGTAGGTGTTTAATTTTAAAAAATTTTAGTTTATAATTCTATTTATATGCTACAAAAAATTAGGAGTTATATTCCAAGATATGCCTTTCTAACCTCATCTGATCTTTCTAATTCTTCACCTGTTCCTTCTAACACAATTTTACCCTCCGCCATTACATATGCATAATCGGTTATTGCAAGGCTTAAATGGACGTTTTGCTCAACTAGTAGCATTGTAACTCCTTCGTTTTTCAACTTTTTAATCGTTTCGAATATCTCTATCGTAAGCTTTGGCGCTAAGCCTAGGCTTGGTTCATCCAATATCAATATCTCAGGAACGGACATCAGCCCTCTTGCAACAGCCAACATTTGTTGCTCTCCCCCACTTAACGTTCCAGCTTTTTGCTGTATTCTTTCCTTTAATCTTGGAAAAAGACTAAAAACTAGATCCAAGGAATCTTGCATTCTATCCATAGCTCTTTTTGTGTAAGCGCCCATCTCCAAATTCTCCAAAACGGACATTTCTGGAAAAATTAGCCTCCCTTCAGGAATCATGACAATTCCTTTTTCAACTTTACTATGTGTTGACAACTTCGTCACATCTTCTCCGTTGAATATTATTTTACCATTCCACACAGGAATGATTCCCATAATGGCCTTTAAAAACGTCGTTTTTCCCGATCCGTTTGAACCTATTATCGTTGTTAATTCTCCCTTTTTTACTTTGATTGAAACACCCCAAAGAACCTTAACTTCCCCATATCCCGACTCCAAATTTTGAACGTCCAGTGTTATCATTATCATCCCTCCTTTTTGAGCAACTTTAAGGCAAGATCTGGATCTCCCAAGTATGCTTCAATAACCTTAGGATTATTTGCAACCTCCTCTGGCTTTCCTTCTGCAATCTTAGCTCCATAGTCTAAAACGATTATTCTATCGGACACATTCATTATAGCGTGCATTAAGTGTTCAATCATCATTATTGTAACCCCATTATCTCTTATTTTTCTTATAACCTCAAGCATTTTAGAAACTTCTAAAGGATTTAAACCAGCTAATACTTCATCCAACAGCAACAAGGTTGGTTGAGATGCAAGAGCTCTTGCAAGCTCAAGTCTTTTCTTTTCAGGTACATTGAGTTTACCTGCAAGTAATTCTGATCTTTCCTTAAGTCCAACAGTATCTAAAACACCTTCAGCAATTTTTTCAGCATCTTCCAAACCCATGTAGCTTTTCCCAAAACATGCTCCGACCATGACATTTTCTTTAACCGTCAAATCGTTTAATGGTTTAACAACTTGGTGCGTTCTCGCAATTCCAAGCCTCGTAATTTTGAATGGTGGTAATCCCGTTATATCCACATCGCTAAAAATTATCCTACCTTCCTCTGGAGAATAAACACCACATATGACGTTAAATAGCGTTGTTTTTCCAGCTCCATTTGGACCTATTATGCCCAAAATTTCTCCTTTTTCCAATGTAAAACTCACCTTATTTAAAGCTACTAACCCACCAAATCTCTTTGTAACGTTCTCTACTTTTAGTATCATTCTATGTACCTCCTTATTTTAGCAATTTTTTCCCTTACATAGCCTATAATCCCCGAAGGCATGAATAGAACGATTAACAGTAAAACGACACCTGAAATAGCGATGTGCAGATTTTTGAACAGTGGATTTATTAGTAAAAGACCTCTAATTCTTTCATAAACCAATGCACCTAAGACTGGACCAGTAACAGTCCCAAATCCTCCAAGCATGACCATGAAAATCATTTCAATTGATTTAACTAAGTGGAAAGCATTTTCTGGCTCGATGTTACCGTTCTTAAAAAAGAATATTCCTCCAGCAATTCCTGGAAAAAGAGCTGAAAGCATGTAAGCCAAGCTTTTGTATTTCCTTGTGTCAACACCCAAAATTATTGCAGCATCCTCATCTTCCCTAATAGCCATTAAACCCAGTCCAAACTTTGATTTTTTAATATACCAATTTACAATCAAAGTTATGATAATCAACGCTGACATTAAATAGTATGACAGCCATATCGCATTCTCCGCCCCACCATAAGCGTTGTAAACTTTTATATTGAAATACAACCCCTCTGCTCCGCCAATGGCATCCAAATTGTTAACCAATGCTTTTACAGCCTCATTAACTCCTATTGTTGCAATTGCAAAGTATGCTCCCCTAAGCTTTAGTATGGCTTGCCCCAGTGAATAAGCTATTGCTGCAGCAAAAAGTCCTCCAATAATCATTGCAACAATTAAATTGATGCCATAAAAGTAAATCAAAGAAAATGTAACGTATCCACCAATTCCATAGTATACAATATGCCCGAAACTTACGTAGCCAGTATAACCTAAGATTATGTTTAAACTCAATGCTAAAGTCATGTAGAGGAGTATTAAAAATACACTCTCTCTCAAAATTGGAGACTTTGTTACCACTGGAATTACTATGAGAACAATTACTGCTATAGTAATCCACCAGAGAGATATATCAGGCTTCTTCATACCTTACCCCCCAGCAATCCTGATGGTTTTAATAGCAATATCAACACCAATATCGAGAATTCTATAACTGGAACGTAACTTGTGGGTATTTGAAGTGTTACAACGTTTTCTATCATTCCCAAAACGATTCCACCAACAAGTGCTCCAAGTGGACTTCCCAATCCACCCAAAACACATATGACAAAGCTTTTTAGCTCATAAACTCCTCCAGACAGGATTGTAAATGGGAATATTGTAGCTATTAATGCCCCAGCACTCATTGCCAAAGCAATTCCAATCCCAAAGCTTAAAGCAAGAATAAACGTAGTATTTACTCCCATAAGCTCTGCAGCGACTCTGTTCATTGAAACAGCCCTAATTGCCTTTCCAAGCCTTGTTTTATAGAGAAAAACATACAGAATTGCAGTAAATGCAATAGATATTAATCCAGTGGCAACTTTGGTTCCAAGAATTGTGATGTTTCCAAAACTTATACTTCCAAGGCTAATGTCTATCGCATAAGGTATCGTTGTAAATACAAACGTCCCAACACCTATTATAAACAAGCTTACTGAGAAAGTTGCCAACAAAGTCGAGAGCTCTGGGGCATCTATAACTCTATGCAAAGCTACAAAATAAGTGAGCATTCCCAAAACTAACCCTAATCCGATAACTATAACAAGACCAAAATACGGAAAAATTCCAAATGCAGTGAAGAGTAAGTAAATTACAAACATTCCAAGAGCCATGAAAGCTCCATGAGATAGGTTTATGACCTTCATAACACCCCATATTAAATTCAAACCTATTGCAGCCAATCCGTAAACTAATCCTAAGAGCAATCCACCAATTATGCTATCAACCCATACATCGATCAAAGTTTACACCCCCAAAATATAAAAATTTAAAATAAAATTTTATAGTTTTCTTCTCAGCAAGTATGCTACACTTATACCAGCTATTGCAAGTGCAACTTCAAACCCTGGTGTGCTCTTTGGCTTCTCTTGGGCTTGTTTCTCCTCAGCAGTCTCCTTAGCTTTCCCCTTAGCTTCTTCGCCATATTTAGTTGTCATTGGATAGACCAATTCAGATGACTTAGCTGCATCTGGCCAAACTACTTCTTTAACTAACTTACCATCTTTCTTCTGCCACTGCAAGTAAACCATTTCATGCCCAATCTGCCTTCCATAATACTTTCCAGTTTCAAACTTTATTCTACCATAGAACGTCATTATGTCCATCTTTTCTAAGGCTTTTTTAACTTCTTCAGTATCAAGCGTCCCTGCATCCTCAATGGCTTTCTGCAAAACTAAACCGGCAGCGTAACCGCCAGCAGCATGGTATCCTGGATCGTACCCATAGGCCTCCTTGTATTCTTTGTCAAATTCTTCAACACTTAATCCATACCACTCAATACCCAATGCCTTTGCTGATTCCCTAGTATATTTTGCCAATGGTTCCCACTGTGATGGACCAGTAACGTACAATGCTGCATCTCCAATTTCAGCAAATTCTGGAACAGCAGGAGCTACAAGCAACGAAACGAGCTTAACATCAACCTTCTTTTCATAAAGCTGCTTTGCAAATGTTTCTCCATCTGCAAAGTGTCCGCCTCCAATAATTGCATCAGGTTTCTTTGCAAGAATCTTGTTAATGAACGATGAAAAATCGGTTGTTCCTGGAGCATAAGCTTCAAATAAAACAACTTCAAATCCATTCTTCTCAGCATAAGCTTTAGCCGCTGTTGCAACGTCCTTTGCAAATTTGCTATTTTCATAAACTATTGCAACCTTTTTAGCATTTGGGTCAGCAGCTTTAAACATATCTAAGGCTCCAGTTAAATATCTACTCGCTGGAGTGTAGATTTGAAAGATGTGTGTATATCCTTTATTGTGAATGCTGTCTGAAGCCGCTCCAGTAGTTATCATAATCTTACATACTGCTCAGCTATAATTGCTGCTGAAGCTGTTAGACCACTGCTATATGGGCTAATTAAGAAGTCAGCCTTATCACTCGTTATAAGCTGGGCGTAAAGTTGCTGAACCCTATCACCACTACTTTCATCATCGTAATACTTTATCTCAACAGGTAGCTTTTTGCCCAAAGATTTTACGTAAATTCCACCTTTTGCGTTCACGTCTCTAACTCACAACTTCAAACCTTGAACTTGCTCCTTTGATTCCGAGTTGAACTTTCCAGTTTGAGACATTGTAAACCCGATCAAAATTTTGTCCTTAGTTTCCTGTGCCGCAGCATTGCTCAACAACAAAATTAATGCTATTAACACTACTGCCACCTTTTTCATAATTTTCCACCTCTGCATTAGTTAATTTTGTAAAATACTAAAGCATAAAAATCTTACTAATAATAATCAAGTAAAACGTAATAGCAAATTAATAACAACTCCTAACACGTAATAAAAAAGTCACTATTTTTTGCCTTTACCCTTTATTATTCTCAATTTACCATAACCCTCTTGAATTGTAACATCCAAGCCTTGAGCTTTAAACAAGTTTTCAAGAAAAGTTTTAAGGAACCTTTGCTCTGTATGTGTTGACAGTATTAACGTATACCTTCCTTCCCCATCAATCTTAATTCTAAAGTAATTCCCAACTTCCATATACCTTAAGATGTCATAAACATCTGTCAAACCCTTGTCTCTGTACTGCATTCCATGCTCATAACCAGTTCTTTTTATTATCTCCCAGAATCTATCACTCGCTTTTTCATTCAGCTCCTCCCATATGGCTGTCCAATGTTCTATGTCAACAATCATGTGCTCGCCGTCTGAAAGAAAATCAGTATAAATCTTTGTAACATCTGGAGTTACTTTCATCCTAGCATTTTCAAGTTCAAAATAAGTTGTTATAGCTCTTCTAATAATCTCAGAAGCTGTAGTATTCTTCTTCTTAACCAAAATTTGTAACATTTCTGTTGTTTTTCTATCTAAAGCGATTGACGTTCTAAGAGTTTTTTTATTTTCTTTTCCCATATAAACATTAAGAAACTTTGATATTAAATCTTACGCTTATGTCACACTACAAATAACTTTTACCACACTGTCGTAAAAACAATTATCTTGTTATTAAATCTTATTTAAAAAATGGTGGTAATATGGATAGAAAGACTGAGAAAGAATTGCTTGAAAAAGCAAAATTGCCTGAAAAGTTGGCTCCCAAATGGCATAAGTATTATAAAGGTAAAATTGAAGTCATACCAAAGTGTGTAATTAGAAGTTTAGAAGATTTTAGCATTTGGTACACACCTGGGGTTGCGAAGCCGTGCTTGGAAATTAAAGATAACCCAGATAAAGCTTATGATTACACAAACAAATGGAATTCCGTTGCAATAGTTACAGACGGATCAAGAACACTTGGTTTAGGAGATATAGGACCCCTAGCAGCCTTACCCGTTATGGAAGGAAAAGCTTTGCTGTTCAAATATCTAGGTGGGGTAGATGCATTTCCATTGGTTATTAACGAGAAAGACCCTAAAAGGTTCGTTGAAATAGTTAAAGCAGTATCACCATCCTTTGGCGGTATAAATCTTGAAGATTTAGCAAATCCAAAGTGTTTCTACATTCTTGATGAGTTAAGAAATAGTTTAGAAATACCTGTATGGCACGATGATCAACAAGGAACTGCCACGGCAACCTTAGCTGCTCTTTTGGGAGCATTGAAGCTCGTTGGAAAAAGAATAGATGAAATAAATATATCTTTAATTGGTGTAGGTGCTGCAAATGTAGCAACAATAAGATTACTAATTGCTGCTGGAGCAAACCCAAAAAAGATGTAT
This sequence comes from Archaeoglobaceae archaeon, assembly GCA_021163065.1. Taxonomy (GTDB): domain Archaea; phylum Halobacteriota; class Archaeoglobi; order Archaeoglobales; family Archaeoglobaceae; genus B5-G16. The sequence goes on from JAGGXN010000006.1 coordinate 6,527, forward strand.
GTTGTAGACAGCAAAGGCATTTTGCATCCAGAAAGAAAAGATTTAGAGGAGAAGAAAAATGTTAATCCGTACAAGTGGGAGTTGTGCTTAAAAACCAATGGAGAAAGAAGAAAAGGTGGAATGGCTGAAGCAATAAAGGGAACAGACGTGCTTATCGCTGCAAGCAAACCTGGGCCGAATGTTATAAAAAAAGAGTGGATTAAAACGATGAACGATGATGCAATAGTTTTCTTGGAGGCAAATCCAATTCCCGAAATGTGGCCATGGGATGCAAAAGAGGCTGGAGCAAGAGTTGTTGGAACAGGTAGAAGTGATTTTCCGAATCAAGTAAACAATTCATTAGTATTTCCTGCAGTGTTTAGAGGTGTTTTAGACGTTAGGGCAAGAACGATAACTGATGGGATGGCAATAGCTGCAGCCCAAGCTTTAGCTGATTATGCTGAGAAAAAGGGATTGCATGAAGACTACGTAATCCCAAACATGACTGAAAAAGACGTTTTTCCAGAAGTAGCGACTGCTGTAGCGCTTAAAGCTATTGAACAGGGCGTAGCAAGACTTAAGTTGGCTGAGTGGGAGATATATGAAAAAGCCGCTTGGATGATTACTTCAACACAGAGAAAGATTAAAAGACTAATGGAATTGGGATTCATAAAATCCCCACCGGAGGAGGAGGAATGAAAATCGCATTGCTTGGAGGTACCGGAAACTTAGGTGTTGGATTAGCTGTAAGATTTGCGATGCTTGGACATGACGTTATCGTTGGATCCAGAAAGTTGGAAAAGGCTGAAAAAAAAGCTGAAGAGTACAACGAAATACTATCAAAGATGGAAAGCAAAGCCAAAGTAATAGGCTTAAAAAATGAAGATGCTGCAAGAAAATCGGAGATCTCATTTTTTACCATACCCTGGAACCATGCATTTTCAACTGCTGAGCAGCTAAAAGATGTTTTAGCCGATAAAATTGTAGTATCTCCCTTGGTTCCGATGGAAAAGAAAAATGGCTTTTTCATCTACAATCCAATTCCAGAGGGTTCTGCTGCCGAAAAACTTGCTGGAATACTAAAAAATAGTAGAGTCGTTTCAGCTTTTCACAACATTCCAGCTGATAAATTTGCAGACTTAGATGCAAAGTTTGACTGGGATGTTGCAGTCTGTAGTGATGATGAAGATGCAAAAAAAATTGTGATTGACTTAATTAATCAGATAGATGGTCTAAGGGCTTTAGATGCTGGGCCCTTAGCAACTTCAAGAATGGTCGAAAGCATAACACCTTTGTTAATAACGATATCGATAAAAAATAAGATGAAAGACTTAGGCGTTAAATTCGTTTAATATTTTTTTATTATATTTTATTATATTCTATCTTTTTATCTTTGTTCATAGAATTTAGTCTTTATTCATACTCAATCGTTGACGGAGGTTTTGGAGTTACATCATAAACAACCCTAGAAACTTCTGGGATTTCAGCAGTAATTCTTAAAGCAATCTTTCTAAGCTTTTCATAATCAATCTCCAAGGGATCTGCAGTCATGCCATCTCTTGAGCTCACAGCTCTGACTGCGATGATATAACCCCAAATTCTAATATCCCCCTTAACTCCAGTAGCTTTTCCAATTAATGCAGCAAAACACTGCCACTTGTCATAATCTTCAAGCTCCTCCTCAACGATCTTTGTAGCTTTCCTAACTACTTCCACTTTCTCCGGTGTAACCTCTCCTACAATTCTAACAGCCAATCCTGGCCCAGGAAATGGCATCCTTTCCGCAATTTCCTTTGGTAAACCTAAGTATCTCGCTACTTCTCTAACTTCATCTTTGTAAAGCTCTCTCAAAGGCTCTATAACGTCCTTGAACTTGTAGTTTATTGGAAAACCTCCAACATTGTGGTGGCTTTTAATTCCACCCTGACTTTCGATTATGTCTGGATAAATTGTACCTTGAATGAGATACTCCGCTTTGTTTTCTTCAGCAATTCTTTCAAAAATTCTAACAAAAAGCTCTCCAATTATCTTCCTCTTCTCTTCAGGATCGTCAACGCCCTTCAATGCATTTAAAAATTCATCTTTTGCCTCAACAAAAACTAAGTTCATGTTTCCAAATATTTCTTTAATTCTTTCAGGTTCCCCCTCCCTCATTAGGCCTGTATCAACAAAAACTGGAATTAGTCTGCTTCCAATTGCCTTATATGCAAGCATCGTACATACTGAGCTATCGACACCACCTGACAATGCAATTATCGCTTTTCCATCCTTAACTTTTTCTTTGATCTCATTAATCGCATCTTCTACAAACTTTTCAACATTTACCATCAAAGCAAATAGGAGTAACAATTTAAATTATTTTTTGAAAAGTGGGGCGGCGGAGATTTGAACTCCGGTCGCCGGCTCCCAAAGCCGGAAGGATAACCAGGCTACCCTACCGCCCCTTAATGTGATAAATTAACTTAGGTTTTAAAAATCTTCTGAATTGTTTGCCATGCAACATTACGTTTTTAAACTGATTAACGCTTTAATTATTTAATGTCAAAAACCATGAGCAAAGCAAAATACGAATTCAGAAGGAAACTTGAGGAGTTAGAAAGGTACAAGGGTAGAGGCACAGAGCTCATAACATTATACATTCCTCCAGATAAAAATATTGCTGACATTTCAAATCAATTGAGGAGTGAACTAAGCCAAGCTTCAAATATAAAATCAAAACAAACTAGAACAAATGTTATGGCTGGATTGGAAGCTATACTCCAAAGATTGAAATACTACAAAAAACCTCCTGAACACGGAATGGTCATAATAAGTGGTGTTGTAGACTTCAACGGCAAGCAGAAGCACATAACCGAAATTATTGAACCCCCTGAACCTGTTCCTTTGTACAAGTACCATTGCGACTCAACATTTTACTTAGAGCCATTAAAGGAGATGCTTGTAGAAAAGAAAGTTTACGGTTTAATTGTAATTGACAGGAGAGAGGCAACAATTGGCTTACTTAGAGGCAAGAGAGTTGAAGTTTTGAGCTATACTTCCTCAATGGTCCCCGGCAAACACAGACAAGGTGGACAGAGTAGTGTTAGATTCGAAAGGTTGAGGCAAATAGCGATACATGAATTCTACAAGAAAGTTGGAGAAAAGGCAAGTGAAGCTTTGTTGCCGCATAAAGAAAACTTGGTTGGAATTCTTATAGGCGGTCCAAGTCCGACTAAGGAAGAGTTCTACGAAGGTGAATATCTGCATCATGAGTTGCAAAAAAAGATCATTGGACTTTTTGATGTTAGCTATACAGATGAAAGCGGATTATATGAATTGGTTGAAAAAGCTCAAGATGCGTTACAAGAGTTGGATCTAATGAGGGAAAAGAGGCTTATGAACAGATTTCTAAAAGAAATTGCAAAAGATGGCTTAGCAGCTTATGGCGAGGAGGAAATAAGGAAATATCTCAGTTTAGGAGCAGTAGATACTTTATTACTATCAGAGGATTTGAGGTATGAAAGGGTTAAGTACAGATGCCCAATTTGCAACAAGGAGGTTGAAATTACTGTCAGGGAAGGAGTAGAAAAACCGCCTGTGTGCGAGAAAGACGGGGTTGCTATGGAGGAAGTTGAAAGAAGAGACATAATACTCGAACTTTCCGATTTAGCTGAAAAAATGGGAAGCAATGTAGAATTTTTATCAACTGAATCTGAAGAGGGATCAATGTTATTCAATGCATTTGGTGGAATTGCCGCGATACTAAGATTTAAGCCAAAAGATTAAAATCTAAGTCTTGGATCATTTTTTACAGCTTCTCTAATGCAAAACATTTGCTTTTTAATCCTAATTAGATACTTGCATTTTTTGCCGGTATAGCCTGAAATGCAGAGTTGGCAATCTTCAGGATAAACTCTTTTTATGCCAACTCCATACTTTTGAGCTAAAAGCTCGATGTTCATAATAGTCACCTCAAAATTTGTTTGCTTTTCTATTCATAAATTTTTGGTTTGTTAGGCTTCTTGAAATTTACAAAACATCTTCAATCATTTTCACAGCCTCCAAGGCGTTTTTAGCAATCTTCAACCCCTTAAGCTTAACCTCCGGTTCTATTGCAACAACAACCTTATTTTCTTTCAAAGCTATAGCCATCTCGGAGATAGTTCCATAACCACCACCAATTGCTATTAA
>JAGGXN010000110.1 GCA_021163065.1 Archaeoglobaceae archaeon
CTTCTACTAAATCTTTTATCTTTAGCATACTATTTGGTTATATTATAGTATTTATTTGTTTTCGTTATGTTGTCATGTCCCAAATAAAAATAGCAATAGAGATATGGAAACGCAAACCCATCAAAGTTGGGAATAGTTGTAGTGAGTGTTTGGTTTCATCAACAACGATGTCCGCAAAGCTCTCTCGATTTTTATCTCCTCTTTTGTAAAAATCGTCTAATAGCTTTCACGAAGGGTGGAAATGGTTTACTATGTCCAAAATCAATAGAAGCCTTGTAACGAATTTTACAAAAAATTAGAATAAAATTAAACGCTTAGTATCTCACTCCAACTGTCTCGATTTGGGGTTTAACCGTATTCAATTGGTCATTATCTAAAAATTCTTTCAGAATCGATAGAATTCGGTCTTTGTTAACAGTGTAGATCACGTTCTTACCATCCAGAGCTTTTTTGGGAGTTATGAACTTATTCTCAAGGAGAAATTGGACATACTTCTTTATCGTTCTACGATCAATGAATCCCATCTTGAATTTTATGAAGTTTTCAATGTCTGAGTTGCATATCTCGCAAAAATCGAGAATGTACAATAACAAACTATGTTGTTTCCTATTCAGCTTGAAAATTTGTTGCTCAAACTTGTGTGTGTTTCTTCATGCGAGTGGGTTAGATACTCCTCCAAAGCTTTTGAAACTTCTCTACCTAAAACTCCATGTAGCTTTCCGTATTTAGCTAAAACGTAATTCTTGAAAGCTATCCAAATGTCATCTTTAACCTCAACATGAATATTCACCATAAACGGCTACCCCCTCAGTTTTCCATTTGTGAGTGTAGAACCGTTGAGAATGTAGATTTGTACAAAGTTGCAAAAATTTTTGTAGCTTTGTACTTGTGTACAGAGATTTGTACTCCTGTACACAGCTACAATAATAGATCTTATATAATATTGGAAAAAATGTAGCTTTGTACAATTCAACACGGAAATAAAAATCATGCTGGCTTCTTTCAACACAACTTAGATAGTCTTTCATGGCATGCACACACATGCAAAAATTGCATGCATGATTTGCATTCCAAATCTTCTCGAATGTCACGAGATAATTTAGTGCTTTAAAGTATTTATAAATTACTGTATTAATTAATGTATTATCCATAGCAGTATTTCTATAGTAAAACTTATTTAAGTGACTACATTAAATAAGACAGTATGGAAAACAATGTTGACATCGTGGATGGTAAAACATTTGTAATTAAGGAAACTGAGGTAAAGAAGTACAGCGACAAAGATCCATTTAAAATCCTAGTTCCTGCGTGGTTGGGTAAAAAACTCAGAGGTAAAAAAATAGAAGTAACGATAAAAATAGTTGATGAATGAAGCCAATCAAAATAACAGTTGAGGGGTATGAAGCAATAGAAAAAATTGTCAAAGAAAGTGGCAATACTGGGAGAATTTACGTCCCCCGATCCTGGATTGGCAAGAAGGTTAAGGTGATTTTGCTGGAGCCTATTGAAGCGGAATAAGCTCTCTCAAGCCTGGATTAACTTGCTTGATAAAGTTCTTCTGTGGCATTTTATTTAATACACTATTCTAGCTAGTATTAGATTAATATTAGATGTTAGATTGGCATTAGAGTGGTGTTCTATTGGTGTTCTATTAGTGTTAGGCGAAGACTGAGAAATCACTTTTAGTTTAATCTTCACTCGAATCTGCATCAAAAAATTGGAATAAAATCATGGGATAATAAAATCAAGGAATGATGCAATCATGGAAATATATCTTGTCCCCTCCACTCTCTTTCTCGATCACTTCGCCGTTGGGGGCTTTGTCAATCTCAACGAGGCCTATGTGAATCATAAAGAGCTTAAATCGCTCTTTAAGCTCCTCTAAGCTTTTACAGCCGTACTTTTTCAGGATTTGCTGGATCATATCGTTTTCGTCCACTGCAACGTTCTCAGTTTCATTCCATGTGGAGTAAGTTATCCAGAGTTTGGGCTTTTTTTGATGCTTTACTCTATTTTCTATATTTTCTAATCTCCTCTTCAAACTCAAGCTTTCACCTCCTACTAATTTCTTCAACAAGCTTTTCAAGCCTCGAAATCCTCTCTTCTAAATCTTTAAGCTCGTAAAGCCTTAGCTTGAGGGAGAGGAGCCTGCTGAGGGAATTAACGAGTGTTGGATTCAACTCCCTCAGCAAAGTTGAGTTGATTAAAATGTCAATAAGAGCATCAACATCTTTTAAGTCTTTGAACCGCCTAATATCTTTCATACTCCAACCTCCTCTTGATCAGGTTCTTTGATTAAGGAAACTAATGTGTCTGCCAACTTTTTACCAGGATCCTCTTGCTCTTGGAGTTCATGCTTCAGTTTGATCGCTTTGAGAAGCAAACTGCCCCAAACCTCAGCTAGACGTGGCTGATTCGAGTCTGTAAGCTTCTGCAGGATTGAATACGCTTTTTTGATAATTTCGTCAAGGATTTCGAGCTCATCTTTGTCATTTAAGCTTTGTATGGTGTCGTAGGTTATGAAGGCATGCTTACGATGGTTTGAGATATTTTGCTTATTCAGCTTAAGCTCTGGGAATTTAGCGATGATTATGTTGTATTTTGTTCCTTCTTTTAGCATTTGATCGATCTCTTTTCGATAGGGGCTTTGACAGATCTTGCAACGAGGATCGTACATTTTCAAGCCTCCATCAAGTTTGTCAAGCTTTGTATAGCATCGTCAAGTGACTTTAAAACTCCTCACCGGCGATGAGAATTTGTCTAATCTCTCCATTCCTGACCAATTCCTCAATAGCTTCAACGACTAAGTATCGAGCATACTTTGGCTTGATTCGTTTAGCTGCTTCTTCTGCTTCAATCCACGTAAATCTTTTCTTTTGCCTTAAATAAGATAAAAGAAGTTGTTTCTTAACCCTCATTGCCATCCTCTCGTTTATTCGGGATGTAGAGCTTTCCAACGGTTTTCCAGCCATTCTTTGTGCGGGTTTTGATGAAATAAAGTGGGCTATTTTTATCTTGTCTTTTATCGTTTTTGAATAGGTAAACGCGTATTCTCCCTCCAATTCCCAAATCTATCCAGCCTGTCAGATATTTAGCCATTTTACCACCTTCCACAAGCTTTAATCCTATTCTAGTCTGATTAAATCCAAGACTTCTTTATCCAGGTTGACAACATGCTTTGGTTTATTTTTCTCCGCTTTCTCGGTTGAAGAAAGCGTATAATATGTTTTCGAAGGTCGTTTATACTTTATTCGGGGAACAAACTTCTTTGGTCGGTTTACCAGTTCAACCAAGTCGTCATCCCATTTTAATTCGCCTTCTATTTTCACAACCTTGAATTTACTCATTTTTTCACCTCTTTCGGGGGTGTTCCACTTCAAACTCGATGATGCCGTCCTTCGTTTTAAGAACTGTCTTATTTTCCGATTTCTCGATCACTTGCTCGGATGGTGTATCTATTATGTTTTCAAGATCCCAAGCATCGAGTTTTTTATCACTATCTTGATCTCCGCTCTTATCGCTCTGATTGTCTGAAATTCCGTGGAAATATTGGATATTCAATTTTTTCTTCGAGCTATTCCCTTCTTTTTCTGATTGGAGCTTTTTACTCCGATTTGAAAAAATTATATATTTGAGGGGGGGTAGTAGGACATTTAAACTTCCATCTATGTTACTTAAGTCGATTTGGAAACACTCACCATATGGCTCTGTTGGATCAATTAATTCTACTGATAAATATTTTTCACCGTTTTGCCACTCTACTTCTTTTGATACCAATTCTAAGAGATTTCTCAAGTATTTTTCAAGATTAAGCTCGTTATAAAATTTTTTTGACCCCTGATAATCCTGATCGGGGGTATTTCTCAACGAATAAACATTCACTCTCTTGTCTTCTTCAGACTTGGATTTCTCAATTAGCCCTGCAGAAACCAAAGCCTGTAAGCACCTACGTAGATATGTTTGAGTGTAAATCGAACCAGACTTGAGTAATTGCTCGTGAATGTCTTTTAAGGTTGCAAAACCCAACTCGTTTAGGATTTTTTGAATCTCTTCATAAAGAGATAGAAGATACGGCTCAATGAAAGCGTCTTTACCCTCCAGTAGCTTAAACACAGCAGTGTAGTCTTCCATCGTTGCTAGAACGTATTCAACATTGTCAATTTTAATTTTTGGTCTTGATTCGGCATGTATTAATGTGTAAAGCTCAACCAACTTTGTTATCTCCTTAGCACGTCGTAATATAATGCCCGAATGGAATTTTAGTAAATGAGATTTTAAAACCTCGTCAAAGCACGGTAGGAGAATTCTCCGTGAGTTTGATATGGTTTTAACACGTTTAATTATTCTGAGTATTAAATCACGAATAAGATCGTCTTCAAGTTCTTGATGCATTGTTAAATCTCCAAACATCTTCCATCTTGACAAAATCTCTAACGCTTGTGAATATTTTTCTGGCTTTCTTTCTGTTGTGACGCTGATGAATCTGCTTTTAAGTTCATCCTCAATACCTAATTCCTCTACTCTTGTTGTGCAATAGATTACTGCAGGAAAACCTCGAATAATCACGTTTTTAACCCTAAATCTGCCAGATTTGGACTTGTCTGTAATGCGATACTCAATAAATTCTTGATCATGGCTCAAGATGGGTCTTAACTTCCTCCAGAGTTCATGATTGGGTTCTTCTAAGAAGATTAGAGCTTTATTCCTTAAATCGACTAAGTATCTAGCATCTCTTAGGATTTCCTCTCTTTTTTGGATTAATCTTTTCTTTTCCTCTTTGTTTGCTTCTTGTATAGCTTGAGAAATCTCTATTAACTTATCCTCTATAGGGTTCAGATCTTTATCGACTAAGATCGCATTTGAATCGTGGATTAACGAAGTAGGTGAGGCAGAACCAAGTATTATCACGTTTTCTGTGGGGAAAAACTTTGCGATATTGATAACGTTATACGTTTTTCCTTCGGATGTGGGTGCTTTCACTGCGAGATTTAGAGGATTATTTGTAAACGCAGAAAACAGAGTTAGCAAGACATAAGTCCGAGTTTCGTAGTCTTCAGCTATATACTTGTCAAAAAATCTGATAAGCTTGTTAAATAATTGCTCATCACGCAGCATGAATGATAGTAAATCTTCCCTAGTATCTCTCACAGTGGTGTACAAAGAATATAGTCTGGGGTCTGATGCAACCAATTCAGTTAACCTCTCTTTTTTCATAACTTCTCCATCCCTAAGTAGGATGTAGTAATTCTCTCGCCTTATGATCGTGTCATTATCAAGGATTATTTGCGTATCACCCCTCTCATATGTAATATTTTTGATTTCCTCATTTTGGCGTTTATTTTCTGAAATCTCGCTGGAATCGGATTTAAATATTGAATATCCAATTTTTCCTCGTTTTTCTCGGAGATTGGAGCTCGTAGCTGCTTTTTCTTCTTTTGCATCAAACTTGTCTTTGTCAAAGAAGTAAGAAGCCTCGAATTCAATCATCTTTGCTCACCCCGTTTTTTGCAATTGAATTTTGCCCCTAAAAGCCCGCAAACGCTTGAATCAGTTAAACACAAGCCCATACAACACAATTTATCATCCCAGTTTGGTCTGATTAAATCTTCACTGGAAAAAATGCTGTATATCGGAGTTTTACCTTCAAA
>JAGGXN010000096.1 GCA_021163065.1 Archaeoglobaceae archaeon
GGCGCAGGGCTTAAGACCCTGTCCCGTAGGGGTCCGCGGGTTCAAATCCCGCCCCCCGCATGAATTTGTTTCTTGAAAAAGTTCTTCTTTCAACTTGTATTCCATAAATTTCAAGAGATTGAGGATTTTCTCAAGAGGGAGCAACATTTTTATCCAACTTCACGAATTTGAAAGTTGATGAGCTTGGCTGGAAGAATAAGGATTGAAATTGAATATCCGATCTTCAAAAAAATCAGGGAAGAGGAGGGAGAGACTGTTAGCTTGGATGAAGTTAGAAAGATTCTGTCAAGAATCAAAGGCTCCTTAGCTGAGGAAGTCTTAAAAGAGAGGGATGAGGAGTGGAGATAGCTTACTTAGATACGAGTGCCTTGGTAAAGAGGTATCACAAAGAAGAGTATTCCGACGTAATTGACGAGATTTTCGAGAAATACGTCATCTCAATTTCGGAACTGACGATCGTCGAGCTTACTTCTGCCTTGAGAAAGAAGGTTGATGAAAAAGAGATAAGACAAAAAGAGATGTTTCGGGTTCTTACGAAGTTCTACGAAGACCTCACGGATTTCATAGTGCTTAAGTTCGATTCCGAGATTATCAGCAAGCCGTTGACTTAATTATAAGATACCGTTTAAAAACCCTCGATTCATTACAACTTGCTTTTGCCATAAAACTCAAGGATTATGATCCTCTTTTCGTAAGTTTCGATCGTAAACTAATTAATTCCGCAAAATCCGAGGGATTCAAAGTTTTAGAGATTTAAAGTTCCCTAAGCTCTTTAAACAGCAACGACCTCATAAAGTAAACGATCATCATAACGCTGAGGATAGAAGCATGCTGGTATCCGCTCCTCAGGGCAAGAACCAAAATAACTCCGATAACTGCAATTAGAAAGAGGGGAAACAGGGTAACGGACTCCTTCGGAAGTTTAAACCTCTCGTTCTCAAAATCGAGGTTTTGAAGGAACTCGACAAGCTTTTTATTGTTCAGGACTTTCTACTTTTTTAAATCCTAACCCTGAAATTAATGATCCATTTAGAGAATAAAGCTTTGTAGTTTTATTGAATTTATTTTAACTTATCAATAAAATAAGATCTCCCGTTACTCAGTATATCAGAGACCAAGCTTAGAAGCAATACAATTCAATCTTAGATTTATATGTCCAAATGCATCTTAGCTAAATCTTTAACTTACACCATTTCTCAATCCAAAATTGTTATACTTTTAAATAAATTTTAATAGATTAATGCGGCCGCCGGGATTTGAACCCGGGCTAACGGCTCGGGAGGCCGTTGTCCTGCCACTAGACTACGACCGCTTATAGTTATGTAGTTAATTAAGTAAATAAAACTTCTGCTAATTTTTAAATATTTAAAATTAATAATAAAAAAAATCAATTTATATTAGCCATGCTCCTCAAGGATATCCTTCAAGTATATCTTATGCTGCCCTAGCTTGCCTCCGTAGTTTCCTGCTGAAATTTTAACAACACCATCAATCTTACTGACAACATCCATGCAAACGTACATCGCTTTTTTCAATGCATCTAAACTTATTCCATTCATAACTATTTCAGGAATGGATTTTACTCCATCAGGTACTTTTGAATCCGGAATTTTATTCTTCAAAGTTGGACAGAAGTAATGGTTTGTTGTCGGACCAATCTCAGGATACTTCGTCTCTGGCTTTGAACCTGCAGAGCAAATGTCAAATGAAGTGATGACACCATCAATTAGCTTTAAAGCTTCAACTGCTGCCTCTCCTGCTTCTAATGCCGCCTCTTCGCTCTCACAGAAGTACCAAATATTTCCACCAGCAATACCTTCAGCATAGCCAATATACTTCTCAATTATAAATTCTCCAAACATTATTGGCACCCTTATTACTTTCCTGCCCCACATCTCTTCCTCCCACTCATATCCATCTCCGCACCTACCAACGTTAATTTCTGCATCAAAGTGAGTATCGCTATCGGTAGCGTTGAAAACTCTTGTTGTTGGAACAACTAGAATTCCCTGCCTAATTCTCTTACCCATCTCCCTAAGCAAAACATCCACGAAGTTTTTGCTCTTTTGCACCCAAACTTGGGCAATTACACCAATTCTTCCATCTGGAGTTTCTTCTGGCGAGAGCCATTTCTCAATTCCGCCTTCAGATTCTCCAAAAACTGTAGATGGCAATGCGGTAGACGCATATGCTGCCTTTTTCAACAACCACTTTTGCTTTGCCGTAATAATGAATCTCGAATATATTCCATCAAAGGCCTCACAATATGTATCCTCAACCTCAACTCCATTTAGCTCCATAGCCTAATTAACTGATTTAATCTTAAAAATTTTTTCTTAAAAATTTTTTTAAAGAAAATTTAAATTATGTGAAAATTTAAATTATGCCAAGAATGCTTTCAGCAGCAATCAATCCGGTTACAGCAGCACCAACAATACCTCTACTAATTCCAGCTCCATCCCCTATTGCATAAACATATGGAATGTTTGTCTGCATCTTTTCATTAACCTTAAGCTTTAAGGAGTAAAACTTAATTTCTGGAGCGTACAACAAAGTTGAATCGTCTGCAACCCCTGGGATAACATTATTCAAGCTCTCCAAAGCATCCATTATATCATCTATAACCCTCCCAGGATAAGCTAAGCTTATATCGCCAGGTATTGCTGTCTTTAAAGTTGGTTGGACAAGTATGTTATGTTTAATTCTCGCTTGCGTGCTTCTCCTTCCCAATCTTAAATCTTTAAGCCTCTGAATAATTGGATTCCCTCCACCGAGTTTTGTAGTTATCCTCGCTAAATCCCTTCCCCACTCGTTTGGTTGTTCAAAAGGCTCGGTAAATTTATAATGACCCAACAATGCAAAATTTGTGTTGTTTGTTTTTTCCTTAGCTTTGCTGTGACCATTTACTAAGCAAAAATCACCGTAATCTTCCCTAATGACCCATCCTTTTGGGCAAGTGCAAAAAGTTCTTAGATAATCATCGTGCTTCTTAGTTACAATCCTCAATTTTGGGTCGTAAATTATAGAGGTAATTTCATCCATTATTGAAGCTGGGACTTCTACCCTAACACCAACATCAATTGCCTTAGAATCTTCGCTAACAGCTAAATTATACTCATTGGCCCACTTTTCTAACCATTTTGAACCCCCTCTGCCAACACCAATTATTAAATACTCGTATTCATATTCTTTGCCATCTTTTGTTTTAATTTTCTTCTCTCTTGGATTTATATCCACAACAGTTTTTCTTGTAAAAATTTCAACACCATTTTTTTTCAAATACTTAACGATGCTTTTTATAACCTTTGGCAATTCATCACTGCCAACATGTCTTTGTTTTAAAGGAACAAATTCTATACCTGCAGCATTCGCCTTTTTAAGCAGGTAGTCTATCTTGTCTTCATCAACACCGTAAAGTTCGTCAGGAGCTCCATGCTTCAGAAATATGTTATCCACTTCCTCCATCTTCTCCATCAAGTATTTTTCATTGATAAATTCAAAATCCCCTCCAACTGTAAAACTTGATGGATAGTTTGGATTTACATAATTTAGTTTCCCATCAGACAGGCCACCAGCACCACCAACACCGTAAGTTATGTTGCAAGGTTTGCACTTTGTGCAGTAGCTTTCAGATAAATCACTTGGACATTTCCTTTTGCTAATACTTCTTCCCATCTCAAAAATGGCAACTTTAAGCTTTCCTGCCAGTTTATACGCTGCAAACATACCGCCAGGACCGGCTCCAATTATTATAACGTCATACTTCATGCCATTTTTTGGCTCTCCCGCCTTTACTATTTAAGATTTTCTTCTATAGCTTTCCAAATTTTAGCAGTTCTATAGCCTTTTCGCATAAGATATGCTCCAGCAAAAAGCGAAAAAACAATAACTATTAGATCTTCCGGTGGTGGTAATGCTAAAAGACCGAACAAAAAACCAACTACTAAGAGTAGCAACCCAACATGGAACAAAACTAGACCCTTTATTATCTGAAATCGAATTTCCATACTTTTTGTTTTTGTAGGCGATAATAAAATTTTTTCAAAAACCAAAAACAATTTGAAAAAGGAGAAAAAGCAATTATTATGATTGTTGATTCACATGCTCAAATTTGGGTAAGGGAAGTTATAGAAAAACTGCCAAAGGAAATGGTTAGAGAATACGAAAAAACGTTTGGAAAAAGATTTGATTACAGCTTAGAGGATATGTTACAAGAAATGGAGAAAAACGAGATTGATAAGGCAGTGGTTGTTGCTGTAGATGCTCAGACAACGTTCAACTATTGCATACCAAACGAAATTGTCGCTGAAATTGTTAAGAAAAGCGATGGAAAGCTAATAGGTTTTGCGGGTGTCGATCCACACAAAGGTGTCGTTGCTTTAAAAGAGATTGAGAAAGCCGTTGATATGGGCTTCAAAGGCTTAAAGTTTATGCCTCACTTGCATATGCTAAATCCAAACGATGAGAAGATGTATCCAATTTATGAAAAAGCCTTGGAATACGATTTAGTACTGCTTTTCCATTCAGGCACACAATTCCATAGAGGGACGAAGATAAAGTATTGCAAGCCAATTTATTTTGACGACGTAGCAGTAGATTTTCCTGACTTGAAAATAATAATTGCTCACTTCGGCTACCCATGGTATGAAGAGGCCTTAGCTGTTGTAAGAAGGAACAAGAATGTATACTTTAACATCGCCGGTTGGAGTCCAAAATACATACCAGATACTGTAATCAGACAGATGAACAGTATTCTGCAAGAAAAAGTCCTTTTCGGTACAGACTACCCATTGATGAGCTATGAACGAGTCTTAAAAGAATTGAAAGATTTGAATCTGAAAAAAGAAACTTATGAAAAGATGTTTTACAAAAATGCGAAGAAAATTGGAATAATTTGAAATTTACTTAACCAATTTTCTCAACTTTTTTCAACACATCCTTCTTTCCTTTTTTATCTTTTAGGCAATACTTCAAAATATATATATCGCTCCTCTATCAGCTTTTTTTGCAAACTCGAAAATTGCTGTAACTCAAGAATAACCGAGTAAAGTATTTAAATGAATAAAAAATTAAAAAATTTGGTGATTAAATGGCAAGGTATGAATGCACAGTTTGTGGATATGTATACGATGAGGATGAAGGTGATCCCGACAACGATATTCCAGCTGGAACCAAATGGGAGGATTTGCCAGATGACTGGGTTTGTCCAGTCTGTGGAGCTGGAAAAGACGAATTTGAAAAGATAGAAGACTAACCTTTTTTATTTAATGTCTGTTGAAAAATGGATTAAAGCTAAAACAATTGAGGAGGCTGAAGAATACCATAAAAGATACAACTATGCAATTACAAATCCGATAAGAAGAAAGATTTTAAGACTGATAGATGAAGGAAAGAACGAAGAGGAAATCATGTTAGAAACAAATTTAACGGAAAAACAACTAAGATATCATTTAAAAATTCTTGAATGGGGATTTTGCATTGAGAGGAAAGGAAATGGATGGGTTTTAACAAAAGAAGGAAGAATAATAGACAAAATCAAAAAATAACAAAAATTTAACTAAATATTAGGCTGATCCAAGCCAATGCAAAGAGGAGTAAAGCAAAATAAACCAACGCATCCATAATATTTGTAAGATATGAACTATAAATACTTTTGCTATTCAACTTCCATTTTGCTGAATAATGCTGCTGAGACGAAAACGATTGTGACGCAAAAAATTAACAAGGCAGCAAGATCGTATAAAGGATTAAATTCTGAATAACCAATCATAGCCCATCGCATTCCATCAACTCCATACGTTAGGGGGTCAAACAGGGCTAACGTTGCAACAAACTTTGGTAATTCAGAAATAGGGAATAAAGCCCCAGATAGCAAGAAGATTGGGAAGACGAAGAAGTTAATCACAATTTGAAAACCATGAATGTCGTGCATAAAGGTCGAAATGGCTATACCGATGCCTGTAAAAGCAACTGCAATGAGAAACATAAACACGAATGCAAATAACAATCCATTGATTGATGGCTTAAATCCGATTAAAAAGCTTAACGCAATCATTATCAATCCCTGAATTAAAGCTGTCGTTGCCCCACCTAAGTTTCTGCCTAAGGATATCGTTGTCCTACTTATCGGTGCAACCATTATCTCTCTCAAAAATCCAAATTGCCTATCCCAGACAATGGAGATTCCTGAAAAGGTGCTAGTGAACAAAACGACCATTGAAACTATTCCGGGAGCTAAGAAATCTATATATGTAATGTTTTGGGGTAAAGAGGGGATTTCAACTCTTCTAAATCCCATTCCAAAAAACGCCAAGAAAAAGATTGGCATGCCTAAGGAGCCGATTATCCTGCTTCTTGCCCTGATGTACCTCTTCAAATCCCTAAGCCACAGTATGTAGATTCCCTGCAACTCCATGCTATCTCCTCCAGAACGCGTTTTTACCGCTTTCCTCTCTTATCTCCCTACCAGTTAGGTGAATAAATACATCTTCAAGCGTAGGTTTTCTCAAACTAACAGATTTGACCTCAACACCAACTTTTTGGGCAATCTCAACCATTCTCGGAATCATGATTTCCCCTTTAACAACGCTCAATTCCAATCTGTCTTCAATTCTAACAATTTTGCGGATTTCTTCTAATGCCAACTCATCAATGAGTCTTTCAGGATCGTTTACGGTTAATGAAACAACATCTTCCCCAACCATCTTCTTTAGATTTTCTGGATCATCCAAGGCTATGATCTTGCCCTTATCAATTATCGCAACCCTATCGCAAAGTTTGTCAGCCTCTTCGATGTAGTGGGTAGTTAAGATGATCGTAACATCTTCCCTTTCCTTCATCTCGATTATGTAATCCCAGATTTTCCTTCTCGTTTGAGCATCTAAACCCAAAGTTGGCTCGTCAAGAAATAAAACCTTTGGAAAGTGCAACAAACCCCTCGCTATCTCCAATCTCCTTTGCATCCCTCCACTAAACTTCTTAACCTGTAAGTTCGCTTTATCGTATAAATCAACAAGCTTTAAAACCTCTTTAATTCTCTCTTCTCTCCTTTTCTTGTTAAGCCCATACAACCTCGCGTGAAAATCAAGATTTTCTTTTGCTGTTAATTCCAAATCTAGAGTAGGCTCTTGGAACACTATCCCTATGTTCTTCCTTACCATGTTTGGCTGCTTAACAACATCGTATCCAGCAACCTTAGCCTCTCCACTGCTCGGTTTTAGCAGTGTGACAAGCATTTTAATCGTTGTTGTTTTCCCAGCTCCGTTTGGACCTAACAACCCAAAAATTTCACCCTTTTTTACAGTAAAATTAATAGAATCTACTGCTTTAAACCCGTTAAAGGTCTTTGTCAGGTTTTTTACAACTATTGGTTCCATTTATCAATACTTTATTGGCAGAGATAAAGATTTTGCTGTTTTTTATTTTATTTTTACTACTTTTGTTAATAGGAATACAAAAAAATTGTCAGCTTCAATATCTAACCGAATTAAATTCGACATCCTTTTAAATATTAAAATTAACAATCAAACATGCAAAATAGATTGGTTGATGTTGAAAAAGCTGTCGAACTAATCAATGATGGGGATTCGGTAACTCTAAGCGGAGTCTCGATGGTAAGAGCTCCAATGGGTTTTGTTAGGGAAATCATTAAGGCTGGTAAAAAAGACCTTTACCTTATCGATCGAGAGCCAGGTATGGATTTTGACATACTCATTGCTGCAAAAGCTGTCAAGAAAGTCAGGGTTGCGATGCTTGGTTTTGAGCTTTTTGGTTTGGCATTGAATTTTAGAAGAGCTGTTGAAAACAAGGAAATTGAATGGTTAGAAGACACCTGTGGGGCGATAACAAATGCTCTAAGGGCTGGTGCATCGGGGATGCCTTTTGTAGTTGTTAAAGGGATTTTAGGGACAGATCTTGTTGAAATACATGAAAAGGAGGGGACTTGGAAAATCATCAATGATCCATTTACTGGAGAGAAAATTTTAGCTGTTAAGGCAATTAATCCCGATGTGGCGGTAATCCACGTTCAAAAGGCTGATAAGTATGGAAATGCGAGCATTGAGGGTTCACGCTTTGAAGACGTTTACAAAGCTAAGGGGGCTAAAAAAGTGATAATAACGGCTGAAGAGATCGTTGATACGGAGTATTTCATGAAATATCCTGAGAGAAACACAATTCCGTATTTCTACGTTGATGCTGTTGTTCACATGCCAAAAGGAGCATATCCAACAGCATGTCCTAATTACTATGATCCGGATTATGACGAAATCAGGAAATATCTGGCTATGTGTAGGGAAGGTAAGGTTGATGAGTACATAAAAGAGTGGATTGAGAAGGAGGTGTGAATTATGCATACTGCTGATGTTATGATAAAGGCAATGGCAATGGAGATTGGCAATAATGACATATTTCTGCACGGCTTAGCCTCGCCCTTACCAGCCTTAGCGATGCACTTGGCTAAGCTAACGCATGCTCCACACATGGTTTACATAAACGTTGCAGATGCTTTAGATCCCGAACCAGACAGCTATAAACTCTGTTTATCTTCAGCAGACCCGAGACACGCTTTAAACACAAAAGCTGTTATCGAATTACTCGAAACTTTTGATTTGGCAGCTAAAGGCAAGCTAACAGGAATGTTTTTGGGAGGAGCACAAATTGATTCGAAGGGCAATATAAATCTAACTTGTATAGGCGATTACTACTCACCAAAAGTGAAATTGCCTGGTGGTGCAGCAGCAGCATACTTAACACCGATCGTAAAGAAACTCATCATCTGGACAACAAACCATTCAAAGAGAGTCTTTGTGGAAAAACTCGATTTTGTTACGGGTTTAGGTTATGAGGAAGGCAAGGAAAAGGATGTGACAGTAATAACAAACATGGCGGTATTTAAAGTTACTAAAGAGGGCTTTGTTTTGAAGAGCATCCATCCAGATGTTACAGTGGAAGAAGTAATAGAAAACATGTCCTTTTCACCAGTTGTAAAAGATGTGGAAACAACGCCAACACCAAGCAAAGATGAATTAAAGTTGATTGAGAAATTAGACCCCGATGGAGTGAGATTTTCAGAATTTAAAAAATAAAATTTTAAAAATATTTTATTTTTCCAACCTCTCCAGTCCTAACCCTTACAGATTTCTCAACTGAAATATCTTCCCATCTCCAAGCTTTCTGGTTATTGCCGTGTTGACTATTGTATTTACAACCTTGTCCACTACGTTGTTATCAACAACTAATTCAACTTTAACCTTAGGCAACAAATCGACATGCATTTCTCTGCCCCTAAACTGCAACGTTATTCCCTTTTGCTCTTCTCTACCTTTAACTTCTGTTATCGTCATTTCCGTGACGTTTATAGCTTCCAATGCTTTCTTAACTTCCTCTAACTTCTCTGGACGAATATATCACTACCATCTTCATAGCACCACCTACTTATCGTAAGTTACGTGTACGCCACCTCTCCATGTTGCGAAATGTCCAAGCCGACGTATTCTTCTTCACTAACTCTCAAGCCTATTGTTGCATCTATGATCTTTGCTAAGATGAAGGTGATGAGGAAGGCGTAGATAATCGCCGAACAGGCATAACTAATGCTCCCAACTTAGCCAGCCAACCACCCATACCCATTGAGCTAATGGAGCATAAACAAGTTGTCCATAGAATTCCAAACACTATAAATGCCGAAAGTTTCATCTTCTCAGCCATTGCTGAAGTGATTGTGCCCAATGTAATTGCAGCAAACATTAGCTGAAATGCCATAAATGCTAATGCTGGAATTGTTGGTGCATAACTTAGAGTGCCCTTCAGTAAACCCACTAAACCTACGAAAGAGGGTCAAAACCAATAATACCATTAACATCACGTCCAAAGCCAGCATAAATCCAAACAGCACCCACTGTATGCTCACGATTGCCAATGCCAGAAAGCACGTTTTTTCTGCGTACCATTCCTCCATAGAACAAACCCAATCCTGGAGTCATTAGCATCACTAAGGTTGTATAGCAAAGGGACTTAAATATTTTTGATAATTTTTATTAATTTTTTAATATTAGTTCATAGCTATTGTGAATGTTTCATAATTTCTATTAAGAACAAAAATGATTTATACAAGAATTAATCATTAAAAATTGTGTTGGAGCGTATGTTTTATGCAAAATCAATAGCTGTGGTTGGAGCCTCAGCAGACCCAACAAAGCTTGGACATACTATCCTGAAAAATTTGATTGATGGAGGGTTTAAAGGCGATGTATATCCAATCAATCCAAAGGCAGATGAGATCTTAGGCAAGAAAGTTTACAGAAGTTTGGTTGAGATTGAAGGCGAAGTGGATTTGGCAGTAATTGTTGTTCCATCGAAATTCGTACCTTCGGTTTTGGAAGATGCTGGCAAAAAAGGCATAAAGAATGTTGTGATAATTACGGGCGGTTTTAGAGAGATAGGCAAAGAAGGTGAGAAATTAGAGAATAAACTGCTAGAAATCGCAAAAAAGTATGGAATAAGGATAGTTGGCCCTAACTGCCAAGGAATAAATAACACCCACAACAACATGTGTGCCTCATGGCCCCTAATAACAAAGAAGGGCAAGATAGCGATAATCTCACAGAGTGGGACAGTGGCAGCAGCATTTGCCGATTGGTTAGAAATGGAGAACTTTGGCTTTTCATGCTTTGTTAGCTTGGGCAACAAATCGGATGTCAATGAAGTTGACTTAATTGAGTTCTTTGGCAAAGATGAGAATACCAAGGTGATTTCCCTTTATATTGAAGGTGTTAAAAATGGTAGAGCTTTCATGGATGTTGCAAAGAAGTGTGAAAAACCAGTAGTCGTTTTAAAGCCGGGAATTACTGAGAGGGGTAAAAAGGCTGTTGAAAGTCACACAAAATCGATGGCAGGAAGAGATGAGGTTTTTGAGGCTGCTTGCAAACAAACGGGAATTGTAAGGGCGAGAGATTTTGAAGAGTTCTACGATTTTTCGAAGGCTTTGGCTTATCTCCCAAAACTTGATGGAAATAAAGTTTTAATCGTTACAAGCTCCGGAGGAGCTGCAATTCTTGCAATAGATGTTTTGGAAAAGAACGGTTTTGATGTAATTTACACGCCTGAGGAGTTGAAAGAGAAATTGAAAGGTGTTACGCCAGATCATGCAATATTGGACAACCCTATCGATTTAACTGGAGATGCAAATGCTGAGATGTACAAAAATGTGATTGAGTTAAGCAAAGACTACGTGGATGCAATCTTAGTCATATTTGGCGATCCGATTGAGGGAGCAAGTGAGGTGATTGAGCAATGCTGGAGAGGAAAGCCAATAGTCGTTTGCTATACTGGAGGAAGTGAAGTTGAAAGAAGAGAAAAAGCAAAGATGCAATCTAACGGCATACCAGTATTTCCAACTCCTGAAAGAGCAGCAAAAGCCATGGTTGCGTTGAGGTGGTGGTATGGTAAGTAAAGTGAAGGACATAATCAAAAGAGCTTTAGAAGAGAACAGATTTCCAACTGAGGCAGAGTGTAGGGATGTGCTGAAAGAGTACAACATTCCAGTGTTAGACTATGATGTGGCTCACTCTGAAAATGAGGCGTTGGAGATCGCAAAAAAGTTTGGATACCCTGTAGTTTTGAAGATGCTAAATGCCAAAGGCTTGCACAAGAGCGAGGTTAACGGTGTAAGGTTAGATGTTAGAAGTGATGACGAAGTAATCAAACACTTCAATGAGCTAAAATCCGAGTGGGGTGTTTTAATTTCCCCGATGGTTAGAGGATTAGAGTTGTTCGTCGGAGCCTTTCAAGATGAGCAGTTCGGAGTTGTTTTATCCTTTGGCACTGGTGGTAAATACGTTGAAGTCTATAAAGATGTATCATTCAGAATTGCACCATTTGATGAGAGGGAAGCAATAAAGATGATAGATGAGACAAAGGTTTCTAAGATTTTAAGAGGCTATAGGGAA
>JAGGXN010000085.1 GCA_021163065.1 Archaeoglobaceae archaeon
ACTTTTTGACGAATATCAGTTTTCTTGCTTAAAATTCATCAAGATATGCAGTTTGTTGAAATAAAAACACTGTATGGTTAATGAAATCGAGGCAAAAATGAAATTGTTTTAGAACTGAGTGAACTTAAAAATATAGCCATTATTTATTTAACTTTAAATTTTCGAGGATCTCTCTCAACGTTTCTGGATTTATGTATATTTCAAACGGTTTTGTTTTGTAGTATTTTCTAACTATCATCCTCTCCTCGTCTAATTCTGCTCTATATTCTAACAGCCCTGCATCTACAAGTTTCCTTAAATGAGCTATCAACAGTGGTTTGGATATCTTAAGTTCTTCTCTTAATTCCCTACTCGTCCTTTCCTTAGATACGCATAAAGCAAGTATTTTAAGTCTGATTGGATTGGCAAGTACTTTAAGCAGTCCTGCAAATCTCTCAGCAAGGTTTGTCTCCATACTATTCCATTCTTTATTCCTTCAACTCTTTTCTTAATTCTTCAATTTCTCTCCTTAGCATTTTAATTTCCTGAAGCAGCTCTCGCATGGTTTCATCAAAAGTGTTTGACTTTGTGCTATCTTCTATCTTTGCTTGCTGCAGAATACCTGGGAATACTGATCTTAATATAAGCAAGATACCAGCTCCGATTAGAAGAATTAAGAAAATCCAGATAACCCATCCGATTATCTCCATTCCCGGCGGTAAGGGTGGAACCAAGTTTATCACCTCCTAATTTCCTCAATTGCATGTATAATTTCAAGTGAAAGTTGTGAATATACAATACTCAACCTATAATTCCCGGCTTTGTAATATATTACAGATCGATCATAGAAGTTGTTTGCCAAATGTTTAAGTTCTTCTACTTCTTTTGATTGTGTAGGTTTGTTGTTTATTAATTTGATATTATTTTCAAGTTCTGTTAACTTCATTTTTGCTGTTTCAGACAGATCCGGTTTTACTTCTATATCGGGAGGAACGTTGGGATGGACAGGGTCAAGCGTTTTATCTAATGGTTCAGCTGCTTTTTGTGGGTTTTTAGTGTGTTCGTTAAATTCCACTGTAGGTGTAAGAGGTTGTGGAGGGTTTTGTGGAGCGTCAGAAGGAGAGCTAGGTGTAGATACAGGTTTTGCGGGTATTGGGGATTGTGCAGATGTAGGCGATAGATTCGTTGCAAACATTGAGGCAAGTAGTGTTGTTGCAAGAATACAAATTCCAACCATACATAGATTGGGTATCATTTTTATCATCTAGATAAAAATTTATTTACCCGTTATATAAAGTTTTTGCTAATGAAGTTTGAGTGTAGAATGATTTAATAAAAGGGAAAAATTAATAGGGTTTCACTGCTACGTATCGGAGGGTTTTGAAAATGATACCACCCGTAAAGAGAAAAAGAGAACATCTCGATTTTAATTCTTTAAGTAAGGCAATAAGCACTGCCAAATCTGCTCTTCAATTCTTTACAGTAGGAGTGCCGATAATTCGAAGAGGACCAAAAGGAGAAGTTCACGTGGATGTTCCTGTAATGTACACAGACTTTGCAATTGACAAAATTCATTATGATCCACGATCTAAAATACCTTCTCCCAAAGGTAGGCCAGTGAGAGTCTATAGCGATGTTAATTCTCAAGAAATTCGCGAAATAGTTGAAGGTATCTTAAAAGAATCTTATATTATAGAGGCTGCTGAATTCCGCGAACCAGATGATGCTTGGGTTATCCCTGTGGCTTGGAACAAACTGATAATCATGTATGTCAGAGTATCACATGATGGAGAGGAACTTATACCTGACTATGGACTCACAAAGGAGGTAAGGAGACACGTCAACTAACCTAAGTGTCTTTAACAAATTCTGGGAGTACGTAAAGAGGGAGTGGTTTCTTAGCGCACTCATTCTGCTTTTTTTAAGTCTTTCTATGCTAGATCCCACTCTACCAATCAGAAGTCCGAAACTGATAGATTACAAAAGCTTAGCGGCCATTATTTCACTTCTTATAATTTCAAGAGGGCTTGAACTCTCAGGAATTTTTGGTAGAGTTGCTCGTGGAATCGTAAGACTTTCAGGAGGTTCTGAATTTAAGCTACTCAGTACGATAGCAATTGTTGTATCTATTTCATCAGCGGTGATTATGAACGATACGGCGATGTTTGTATTTATTCCGCTCGTATTGACAATCTCAAAGATTGCAAAGATTGATCTTCCAAAAGCGGCCACTTCAATAGCTTTAGCTGCCAATATTGGCTCTGCATTAACTCCTATAGGAAATCCCCAAAACATAATAATTTGGAAAACGCATGAGATACCAATTTTAGAGTTTGTGCGCTCAATGTTACCTTATGTATTGCTTTGGATTGTACTTCTAATTGTTTTCATCTGGATGGGAAGTAGAGGTAAAAGGCTTGAAATCTCCCCGATGCCAAAGATAAGAACTAACAGAAGTTTAATTTTTGCTTCAACAATTTTACTAATTATTAACGTAGCGCTTATTGAAAAAAGTTATCCCTTCATTGGACTTGCTATAACCGTTTTTACCTTTGTTGTTATCAGCAGAGATGTTCTCTTATCATTCGATGTTGCCCTCATTGCAGTTTTTACATTGGTGTTTGTAGATTTTAGAGAACTTTCTCATCTTCTATCCAGTAATATTGAGCTTAAAATATCTGCAGTGGAAACTATAATTTTGTCAGCTGGATTGAGCCAAATCATTAGCAACGTTCCTGCAACTGTTATGCTATCTCAGAATATTCCATGGCTTCCATTGGCAGTTGGCGTCAATCTTGGGGGAACTGGAGTGGTAGTAGGCTCCTTAGCTAATTTCATAGCTGTTAGAATTTCAGGAATCAGTTTGAAGGATTTTCACAAGTATTCTTTACCATATTTTCTGATTGCGTTGATAATTACAATAATTACAAATTATAAGTTTTATTATCTTAAAACCTGATAATCATGCTGATAGAATTTTTAGTAAATTGGAGATGCTTTTTGGCTGTTACAAAAATTAATTTAGATATTCAATAGATGGTATCTATTCGTCAACACTTTATTAAATTAAACTAGTAACAAGCCTAATTCAAAGCAGTTTTAATGCATTCCTTTAAACTCCCAAATTTAACTTTAACACCCCTTAGTTTTGGCAAATACGTTAAAGCCTTTCCGGAATTCACCATTACACATTCAAATTTCTCAGTTATTGGTGAAACAACCATGCAGGTGTCGCAAAAAACCTTAGCATTAAAGCTCTCAATTTTTTCAACAATTTCTTTATTTTTATTTGCAACGTATCTAGATGTGAAAAGCCAGAGCTCTCTTTTAACAGTCTTCTTTTCTTTCTCCAACAGCTTTAAAACTTGTAAAAGCTCATCCTTTGATAAATGTGGGCAACCTATAGCTATTAGATCGGGTTCACATTCATTTTTAATCTCAAATCCATCAATTTCTATTTTTTCTTTTGGTATTTCAAAATTCTTCCATTCTGGAGTTTGATTCTCAACATGGAAAATTGCAACATTTCCAGTAGCAGCCAATGCTGCGCCTAATGATTTTAATTCATCCTTAGATAGCGTTTTTTCAAATCTGAAGATCGGTATTTGATCGTGCTTTAAAATCCTTCCAACGTGATAACCTAAGGCTGAAGGGTCAAAATTTGCTGCCTTAATCAAAACATTTGGCGCCCTATTTTCTTTGATGTGCAATCCGTAATATGGTGTTTTTCCTATCACCGCTGATGCTATTGCACTAATCCCACTCTCTCTATTTGTTCTTGCACCAATAATTGAATTTGCATAAATTATTGCCGAAGATTCTGCCCAAGCTAAGTGCATTCCAAACTTTACATCGTAAAGGTAATAAGGAGTGCATGTAAGGCTTATTTCAGCTCCAATTTTTTCTAAAGCCTTGATTATCCTGATTTGTTTTGAATAAAAGTCTTTATCAACCATTGCTTCCCATTTAACTAAATCCATTCCAGCAGGATTCACAGTTGTTTTAACAACAACTTTGGCATTCAAACTTTCCAGCCATTCTAAGCCCTCATCACCTATGTTTTGGTAAGATATTCCAGAAATATGGGATGAATGGATTGGTATCAATCTCTCGGCCCCGTAAATCTTTCCTAGAGCAACTAAAATCTCCATTAGTTTTGCAACACTGCTATTAGATTCCAGTAAAGCCTCTTCATCTTTAGTTAAATGCATACTATCACTTTAGCATTTCTTCAATCCACTTTGGTAATACAAAAGATGCTAAGTGCAATTCGGGAGTATAGTGCCTCGTCTTTATTTCTCTTTCATTAAATCTACTCTCAATTGTGGTTAAATCCATGATTATCTCTCCATTTGTGGCAATTGTAAAACTCCACAAACCTAGGGGGTAAGTCGGAACGTACGTTAAATAAACCCTCTTTTTCTTAAAATTTGTTATGTTGCAATAAATTTCTTTAAAAAACCCTTCCTGTGCAAAAGGTGACTGGCTTTGCGTGTTAAAAACCTCTGTAATCTTGCTACAATACTCGTAAAATGGCCTTTCAACTAAAGATTTGCTAACAGGATTTGGATCTGTGCCATCAACAATTAACACATCAAATTTTTCATTACAATCCTTTACAAACTTTATTCCATCTTCGTTAATTATTGTAATTCTCGGATCGTCTAAAGCCCCCTTGTCTATCTTTATAAATTTCTTACAGGTATCAATTACAACGTTGTCTATTTCAACAACCAAAACCTCGTCAGGATCGTGCTTTAAAACCTCTCTAACGCATCCTCCATCACCACCACCAATAATTAAAACTTTTTTAGGATTTTTGTGATTCAACATTGGAACATGTGCAAGCATTTCATGATAAAATGCCTCATCTTTTTCGGTAAGCTGAATTGCTCCATCTAAAACTAGCATTTTTCCAAACCAAGTTGTTTCATAAACTTGAATGTGCTGCAGGCTTGAGACTTCATACAGCTTTTTAGCAACTCTGATTTTCAATGCGAAATGCTCTTGCTCTTCAGTAAACCATTCCATAGGCTTCGATATCCTTGGCACAATTAAACTTTGTTGCTCTATTGGCAATATTAATAAGCAACATTGCAAACTCGCAATCATGAGGCTTAAAGGCTATCATTTGATTTGCCTTCAATTTTTCACATGCATTGCTTACGACTGGAGGGGAGTTTGCAATGTTTTCAGAGACTGTTGAAGCGTGGGGGCATCCAAATATTACGGCATTGCACAAAACGACTTTCGAAGTAACAAAGGATAGTGAGTTGTCAAAGAGGGGGGATTGCATAATTGGTGTAAGAGCAAACAAAGCTATTAGAGATTTAAACGAAAATTTAAAGGAAATGCTAAAATTAGGGTATAAGGCTAAAATAATACTCGAACTTCCGGATTATGGAATAAAAGATGAAATCGTTGGATTGGGGAATGAAAAGATGAGTTTCAAGCATAAAAAAGACATTGTTGTTAGAAAAAGCAACTACGTTTGTGATAGGACGTTGCTAATTAAAGCAACAAAATCAGCTTTTGAGATAGATAGAGAGATGATAAAGCTGCTAAAGGACCCTTCAACAAGATTAATCTTAAAAATTGAGATTATAAACGATTAGAATTTCATAGCTAAGAATTCAACCAACTTCCTTTTTAAACCATCTTCTATTTCCTCTTTCAAGATGTTTTTACCAGTAAACAGTCTGAAACCTTTTGCAATCTCCTCACCAACGTTTTTTCCCAAACTTTTCCAGTTTTTGTTTATGTAATCGGTAATGGCATCCTCTACCTTCCAATGCTTTCTTTTGACGTAAACGCAATATCTTCCATTTTCAATAAAATGCCTGTATTCTTTATTCTTCTCCAAGAAGGTTTTAACATGGTTTTCTTCTTCAAAAGGAGGCCCAATTCTCTTCTCAATTCTTGAAATCTCCTTTATTTCACACTCAAACATTAAATAGCACTTTTCATTGGCATAATAATCTGATCTCAAAGGCATAAATTTTTGCCTGCTCAAAAATTCGTGTATCTTTTTACAAGCCCTTTCAAGCTGAGGATAAAGATTGTCCTCAACAATTTCTGGCTTTTCAAACTCAACAATACATATAGCAGTATTTCTACTTTCAATCTCTGTTGCTATTGCATCATTTTCAGGCAACTCTACCTTTGTTTTAACAAAAAACTCGATTTTTGGTTCTTCAATGAAATTCCTGCATCTCTCGATAAATCTTGCTAAATTGTCTAAGCTTAAATTAGCTGCTACATTTCTTTTGGGATCTACAGGATCAACTACAAAAAACTGCTTTCCTTTCCTTACCTCTCCTTTAGAAACGTCTATAACGGTTTTTCTGCTCCATTTTCGTGCATTGTTTATTAATTCGTAAAAAGAACCGTAAAAAACGATTAAAAGCTCACAAAGATAGCCTGAAAAACCTCTAACTTTATATTCTGCTCCATACAAGTTTCCAGCCTTCAAAAATTGCTTTAAAAGTCTAACCTCATTCTCTTTACCTTTAATCCTATCCTTAAGCCATTCATGGTGAAAAGGAGTTCTATCTACTGCTGATTTAATCTTTTCTAATCTTTTTAGTTTGTAGCAAGGCACAACGTCAACTTCAACACCCAAAACCTTACCATGAACGTATGGATGGGCAGCGTATCTCAATTCATACTCATCTACAATTGTCTTTCCTATTTCGATTGCGATCTCTTCCATTTCCTTTTCGTTAACACTTTCTGGGAAAAGTAAAAAAAGATCTATCTCCAAATTGTTTTTTAACCAAGTATCTCTTGCGTAACTTCCCAAAAATTTGTACTCAATGTAGTTGAATTTTTCAAGCAAATTATTTAATCTTCTTTTCAACTCCCCCTCAGCCTTTTTCGCCTTTCTCCTTTCCTCTTCGCTTGGAATTACAATTTCCAAGGCTTTTTTTAAAATCTCATTTACGCTCGTCATTTTAAATCGTAAACCCGAATATCTTTATAAATAGGTCCTTTTTGTGTCAGTATGCTTTGTTTAAGCTTAAATTTGTCAACATTTAGCCATCCAAAGTCATTTTCAAAACTTTCTAAGACTTGTATTAATTCATCTCTGTTTATAGGCTTCTTTACTCTCGCTACTGTTGCGTGAGCGACGAATTCTTTATCTTTTTTAAATCCAAGCTTTTTTAATGAATTTTCTACTTTTAAAGCAAGATCTTTGAAATTCTCCTTTCCCTCTTCAACACCTACCCAAATTACTCTAATTTTGCCTTTTGGTGGAAAAAATCCGATGTTGTAAAAGTGAGCCTTAAATTTCTCAGCCTCAATGCTTTCAAGCTGTGATTTTATTCTTTCAGCTTTTACATCGCTAACTTCTCCAAGAAACTTTAGTGTGATGTGCAAATTTTCTTTTTCAACTGTTTTAATTCCTCTAATGCTGCTTAAAGCCTTTGAAAGCTCGTAGATTTTTTCTCTGACCTCATTTTCAAGATCAACGGCAACGAATAACCTCATCAAGGGTAAAGAATATTAACAAGATTGAAATAAATTTTGATGAATGGCAAGAAAAAGAGAAACTGCAAAGGGAGAGATAAAGTATCTAATTTTAAAGCCACTTGGCTACCCACTTAAAGCCAGTTATCATGAATATCCTATCGTAGATAACCCAAAGGTGTTTGAAAGATATGCCAAAGATCAATGGAAAGGTGAGGTCGTTTCAAAGGGTAAATTGCTCTTTGACATTAGAATGTTCCCAGATTTTGCGTTTGAAGTCATAAATGCTGAACCAAACTTTGGAGTGATAACTGAATCTACAAAGATACTTGTCGAATCTCAATCAAAGACAATTGAGACAGAGATTGTTACCGATGTAAGATTAGATGATGTTGTTGGGCAGGAGGAGGCTAAAAAGAAAGTGAAGGTAATCTTGGAATTTCTAAAAAATCCCGAAAAGTTTGGTAAATGGGCTCCCAAGAATGTTTTGTTTTTTGGCCCTCCTGGAACGGGAAAGACGATGACAGCAAAAGCTTTGGCTAATGAAGCGAAAGTACCTTTTCTTTCCGTTAAATCAACAAAACTTATTGGAGAGCATGTTGGAGATGGAGCAAGAAAAATCCATGAATTGTATGAGAAAGCAAGGCAAGTAGCACCATGCATAGTATTTTTAGATGAATTTGATTCTATAGCTTTAGATAGAAGTTATCAAGATTTAAGAGGAGATGTTTCAGAAATTGTAAACGCTTTACTTACGGAATTGGATGGGATACAAAAGAATGACCGTATTTGTACAATAGCAGCCACAAATAGGGTTGAAATGTTAGATGTGTCGATAAGAAGCAGATTTGAGGAGGAAATTGAATTTAGCTTACCAAGATATGAAGAAAGATTGGAGATATTGAAGAGAAATTTTGTTGATTTCCCTTTGAAAGTTAATATTAACTATGACCTAGTTGCGAGAATGACTGAAGGCTTTTCTGGGAGAGATTTGGTTGAAAAAGTCATTAAGTCTTCTTTACACAAGTCGATAGCCGATGGAAAGGATGTTGTAGAAACGGATGATCTGCTGAATGCAATTGAAAGGATTAAGACTCCATCTAAAAACCCGCCAAAGCAGATGTTTGTTTGATTTTACTTTTTAACTTTTCGTAACTTCTTTCTCGCTCGGTGGCGTCCAATACATCCAATATGCGTAACCTATAAGAGGTCTAACCACGTTTAATGTCATTTGGATTCTACCCGCAAATCTATTTAACTTGAAAGCATTTTCTTTTTTTAGCCTTTCAATTTCACTCTCAAAAATATTATTGGTGTATCCTAATGCAACAGAAAAACTAGGATTTTTTATCTCGTACTTGTCGGGGAATCGTATTTCCAATTTTAGCCTTTCCGTGGGTACAATAATTAGCCACGAATCTGTAGCTACATTTTTTAGATTTAACCCGGCAATGACAGGGCTACTTTCCGCCTCTTCAATAGTAAAGGGAATATCTATTTTATTTGGAGTGTATTTAAAATAATATGTGATTTTCTCGTTTCTTTTAAGAGGGGGTGTATTTTTATCCTGGAACTTAAAACTATCTTTAGACTCTCTAAAAATTTCATACGAAACTTTTTTTGACTCATTTTCCAAGCCACAATCAAATTGCAAAGGTTTTAGATCAACATTGTTTGCCCTATGATTGGGTTCAAAGAAATGGTCAAACGTTTCAACACCATCTTCTAAAGCTGTTGTTGTTATTTGAACTTCATTAACGAATTTACCATCAGGTTGTACTTTTAAGATAGACTCTACTAGATTTCTTTTATATAAAGGTTTTAAGC
>JAGGXN010000034.1 GCA_021163065.1 Archaeoglobaceae archaeon
GACGCCGGGGCTGGGATTTGAACCCAGGAGCCCTTACGGGCACCAGCTCTCAAGGCTGGCGCAGTACCTCTCTGCAACCCCGGCAGCAAAAATTTTTCTACTTTGAGCTTTAATAAATTTGTGTTTTGATGTTGAATTGGAAACTGTCGAACTCACCTCTGATAATCGTAAGACAACATAAAACTTTGGACAGATCTTACAAGAGTTTATTTTTGCTTTATCTTTATAATTTAGTTTTTTTGGTGATTTTTTTCTCGTCTGCAAGTTTGTGGGAATTGAATGCTTTAGTTGAGGATATAAATCTGAAATATAGACACGTATGCTATTAGTGCATGAATATCTCTAATAACCGCGATGGTTAATAAGAATAAATCGACTAAAGACTATTTGTAGAGGATGAATTCTCATATAAAATAGTCCAATTTTACAACTTAACGATATAATGAGAAAACAACTAGAATCCCAAGCAGAATTAGCAGCAAAATGATACTTCTGAACACATATTTGGCGGCAACCTTCCTTTCATAGTATTTTGTCGGTTTGATTTCAAATACTTAATCAAAAATCTTTTTAAATCTCAATTATAATAATTATTCATGAACCTGAAAAATATTTTTATTAACTTACTTGAATGTTTTGATTATTCTGATAGCGTTGAGGAGAGAATTAGACTTCTGAGATGTGCTATAGGGAAACTTTCCAACATATTCTATGGAACACCTTTGGAAGACAAGTATGCAGATCAGATTAGGAGAATAAAGCTTAGACTTATCGAATTAAGGGGAGAACTTGGTGAATTTGATGAAAATACCGAATTCAAGCATTGGAAAGAACTTATGGATACGCTGGAAGAGTTGAGAGACGGAATAGAGAGAATTGCAGTTAAGGAAAAAATTATAGAGAAATAGATACGCACCTATATCTATTTTTGTAAAAATACTTCTGTTTTGCTAAAAACTTGTTCGTTTAGTTAAAATTCAATAAAATAAAAAATAAGATTTAATAAGGTTTTACTACTTTCTGTATATCTCTCCCAAATCTAACTGGATTTTTTCACTAATCAAATCTGTAATCTCGCCTAAAACACTTAAAAGCCTGTTGTAAGCCTCTAAAAAGTTTACAACACTCTCTCTCGTATTTAATTTAGATTGAATTTCTGTAAGTTCTCCAAGCATTTGTTGATCAAACTCTCCCGAAAGTTGTTTTGTAACGAAACTCTGTTGTTTTTGCTGAAATTCTGCTAAAAGTTCTTGAGCAATTTCGTCTTCTTTCAACTTAGCTTCAACCTCTAAAAATTCTTTGTATACGTCCAATTCGAGAATTGCATCAGCCAAAGCCAATGCTTTTTCCTTTACAAACTCCTCTACCATTTTTTTAACCACCTTTCCAATTTCCTTCCTCTATTCTGTAATAATATTTTAACTTTTCTGTCATTCAATTTTTCGAATACCTTTTAACAAGCTTGCAGAATGCACACATATCTGAAGTTGTGACTTCACCACAGATTTTGCAATATTTTACATCTAATTTTGCAAGCTTTTTAGCATTAATCAACCCTCTAACGAAATTTTGGTTGAAACCAATCTTTCTTCTTTCAATTTCATAAACAATCTCTTTCCAATCGTTTATTGGCGCATTTGGGCAGCTTTCTGTTGAAAAAGGCAATTTTAGTGTTAAAACATATAGCATGTTCTCCTTCTCCTTTCTTTCAAAGAGCGGTCTTGCTTTGGGTATTATTTTTTCATCAAAGCTTTCAATTCTTGGTTTTAATTTCTCTATCCATCCAAAATTTCCACCTACGATATTTTTAATTGCAAATGAGGTTAAGTCTTCGCTTGTATGCCCAGTAGCGATGATATCGAACTTATTTTCTCTGGCAAATTTGTTCATTAAATACCTCTTTGCCGTTCCACATGCAGAACAAACTTTTCTCATTTCAACATCATCTATTGTAAAACCAAAGTCAGATAATTTTAATACGTTTAAATCAACATCAATTGTCTCTGATAACTCTTCAACGACGTTTTTACACCTCTTGGAGTATTCTCTAATTCCAAGGTCGATGTACAGCATTTCAATTTCATAACCCAAGTTTTTTAAAACTTTAGCCAATGCAACGCTATCTTTCCCGCCGGAAACTGCTGTTAAAATTCTTTCATCCTTTCTTAGGATTCCATACTTTTTTATACTTCTTTTAACGAGAGATTCGTAGAATTTTGGATAGCATTTTTCGCACAATGCAATTTTATATTGCTTTAAGTTTGCAATTGCCCTACTATTGCATTTTTTACACTTCATTCTGACCACTCAAGTTTTCAAATTTAGATTTGGAATTATTATTGACAAGATTATTGAAGAAAAGATGAGTATCGCCAAGAACTTTACAGTATTTAGAGACATTTCTTCTCCTCTCTCTCCAAATCTCTTACTTAGCAATGCTGATAGAGTTTCATGTAAAATCCTGCCACCATCTAAGGGTATTGCTGGAAGGCAGTTGAACAGTCCAACATAAAAGTTTATCCATGCAATCCAATAAAATGTGTTAAGCAAGTAAAATGTAATTGTATTTCCTTCAAAGTACTTTGTTATAGCTTCGCTAAATCCTGGGAAGGTAAAGGGCATTGCTATGATCAATATCCATCCATCTACGCTTTTCAATCTCGAAGGAATGCTTTTAAGCTCCTTTAAAAATAAATCTGAATAAGCCAGTTTAATTCCTGAGATATATTCTTCGGCAAACACGCCTAAGAATCCGTGATTGTTGTTTGGAGACTTTGCAAGCTTTACTTTAAAAACCTTTACTTCTCCTTTGTTGTAAACGAAAATTTGAATCGTTTCATTTGGTTTTGTCCTCTTCATAATATCCATAAAGTCTTTTAGCGTTGGCGTAGGTTCGTTATTTATTCTGAATATTATCATTCCTTTCCTAATTCCAGCTTTTTCTGCTGGAAAAATCTTGTTATCTTCTCTGTATAAACCCGTAACGTTGATTCCAGCAATTTTTGGAATTGCTACTTCTTTAATTTCTCCATTATGTTTGTAAACTATTTTTAAATTGTTGCCAATTTTTAAAGCATTTGAAACATCGTCAATGCTTTTTACATCGACACCGTTAATGCTTAGTATGATGTCACCCCCTTCTATTAAACCGTAAGCGGCGCTGTCTTTACTTACATCCCTAACAACAACTAAGGGAGAAATAAAGCCGAGAAGGTAAAAGAATACTGAAAAAGCTATTAAAGCTAAAATAAAGTTGCTAATAACACCTGCTGAGAAAATTCTTATTCTTTGCATTCTGCCAATTCTTTTATCCATCAATTCCGATTCATCTGGTTCTGCAAATCCACCAATTGGTAATAATGCTAAGAGAATTCCGAGAGATTTTACTCTTACACCTTCAACTCTGCAAAGAATCGCATGGCTGAATTCGTGGACAACAAGAGTAATTATTAAGCCAATAAGACCCCAAACAACGGGTATATATTGATTTACTCCTGGAATTAACAAAACGTTTCTTGGACTAGTCAATGGTGAAGGTTTGGGGGGTGTAGTTATCAATCTGTAGTCCATAAGTAAGACTAAAATGAACATAAAAGCCATTCCCAAGAAAATTGACGGAATTCCAAGATTTGCGATAACTCTCCAAAACATTTTTGGCTTTGATATCTTTTCAAGGAGATTCAACCCTTTTTTAGTTCGTATCATTAAAATTGGGCCAATTGCGGTAATGTTTCTTTTCTCCAAAATACCTTTGGTTTTTAAGATTTCAACTATTGCCCAGTAAGTTATGAAGATTACTATCGCAACTATCCACATCTTCAACTTGCAATTCGGAGTATATAAATAACTTGCTGCTCAATCATTTGAAGAAACTGAATACAAGGTTTTTTAGGAAGCTTGCAATGTCTATGCCAGTTATTTTGACAACGTAATATATGCCTAAAAAAGTACCTACGCCACTTCCAACATTTGTTAGTGCTGCAACAAGCAAAACCCTAAAGAACTTATTTTCCAATAACTCTTTAAATGAGTTTGCCTTGGTTATTTCCTGCAAGTCCTTTGAAGTTGGCTTTCTAATCCAAGCTTCAACTATTCCGGAGATCCAACCTGCAGCAATTGCTGGATTTAGTGAAGTAAGCCATGCTGAAAGGAAAGCAGCAATTATTGAAAGAGGATGCCCACGAGCCAAGAAAGCCCCTAAGGCGGCTAAGCATCCATTAATCAGAAACCAATAGAGGAATGCTGTAATTAAAGCGTTGCTGTTCAAATTTATTAAAATAAATCCAAATAATAGGATAACGAATAGGGTAATTCCATAACCAAAAATTTTTGTTAAGTTAAACCTTTTTTCCTTGACTTCGAGCAATTTAGCAATATCAACATCCATTTTTTTTGAACTCAAAATTTTTTCAATTCCCTTTTTATGTCCAGCACCAACAACAACGACTATTTTATCGTACTTTTTCAATGCTGAAATTATGTTAAAGGCCATTATTTTATCCCTTTCATCTATCAAAATTTTTGCAGCTGAAGGAGATATTTTTCTGAATTCCTCAACCAAAGCCTCTAAAACGTCTTCTTTTAACATTTCATCAACTTCCATTTCATCTTTTCCAAACAAAAGACTTCTAAGCAAGTGAAATATCAACTTTAATTTTTCAAAAAAGGACAATGAATTCCAGAATCTCTTGAAAGTTATACCTATATCTCTATCGATTAGCAAAACATCTGCTCCTATTTCTCTTGCTTTATTAATTGCTGCCAACATCTCTGCTCCGGGTTTTACACCATATTCTTCACCAATTTTCCTTTGAAAGTACGACATCATAAGCTGAAATAAGAGTAACGGAGCCTC
>JAGGXN010000118.1 GCA_021163065.1 Archaeoglobaceae archaeon
ATGGATTGGACGTTAAACAATATTTACTACAAGCTAGTTCCGAATCAAACGATTGTAGATGTCCTATATCCATGCTTAAGCAGTGAAATAACGAAAATAACAACTGAAACTCCCGCAATACTGCAAGTAAAAATCAATTATGAAATTAATGGTAAAGAATACGAGAAAATAAAATCGTACAGATTGTCCATACTGGGAATAAACGATGTTGTATACTCTGATTTGCCACCAAACGAAATTAGCGGATGGTATGATGCCTTTGAAAATTACTGGGTTTTAGCTGCATTTGTAACGCCCAACGAAAAAACGCTAAATAAGTTTGCAAAAGATGCTACGAGGGGCATTGGCAGTGCCTTAAGCGATGACAACGCTATTTCTGCAATGGAAGCGATATACAACGCCATATGCAATGAAGGGATAGGTTATATAACAGAGCCGCCAGCGTTTTGGTCGGGTAAGGTGACAAAACAGTATGTCCAGTATCCAAAGGATACTCTAGACAGAAAAGCTGGAACATGCATAGATTTGGCAATACTCTATGCTTCTGCATGTGAGGCTGTTGGATTGAGAGCGTACATAGCACTAGTTCCTGGCCATGCATTTCCTATAATTGAATTGCCTGAAAGTGGACAATGGGTGCCAGTAGAAATGACCGGTGTTCCAGACACAAGTTTTGACGATGCTTGGGATTATGGAGTTAGAGAATATAACGAATACATTGCAAACGGATACAATTACTACTTAATAGACATTCAAGAATTGTGGAAGGAAGGAGTAACTCCACCATGGTAACTTTTTAATTTTTTCTAAAATTTTGGCAGTTGTTTGAGTTCCTAAGTCCATATGTTACTACTATCACTGCCAGCAACATCCCTATAAGTTTTCCAAACCCTTCTCATGTCTATTACTTCAACTATGTGTAACTTTACACTTACACATGTTAATAAGCTTTTGGTATCATTTGCCCTTTAGATTAAATAAAATTGTAAAATTTAATAAAAAATTATTCGAGTATTTCCTCATCTTCAGCTTTCCAAGCGGGATAAACGATACAGAGGAATTCTAGATCTGTGTTACCAACGTTCCTTATTTTTTGTGTCGAGTTTGGTGGGATGTGCACAACATGTCCAGAAAAAACTTTTTTCTGCTCACCATCAACGTAAATCTCGCCTTCTCCGCTTAAAATGAAATATACTTCTGAGCTTTTTAGTTTGTGCAAGTAAGTCGTTTCACCAGGCTTAACTTTTGCGTAAGCTATGCTGTATCCAATTTTAATTTTATCATTCTTTGGATGCAAAACTTCTCTTAAAATAGAGTTATCTCCTGCAATGAACTCCTCACAATCTTCCAAATGTTTTACGAACATACAGATTTCATAGAAACCATTTTTAAAAGTTTAACCCCTTTTCTTTAGTTTTTTTAGGTTTAATATTTTTTCAAATAATTATATAGTGATGTCTAAAAAAATGCTATAAAACTAAATTCTTATATACTTTAGTTTTTAAAATAATTTTAAACAACAGGCTGGGTGATAGAATGAAAAGCATACTTGCTGCTATGCTACTGCTGCTTTTAGCAAGCGTTGCAACTGCAAAGGTTGTTTACGTACCTGACAACTATCCAACAATTCAACAAGCCGTTAACGCAGCAAGTGATGGAGATACAATTGTAATTAGAGACGGAGTTTACATTGAAAACATTAAGATAAACAAATCTATAATAATAAAATCTGAGAATGGTCCATCAAACTGTATTGTAGAAGCCTTAGACACAAACAAAAGCGTATTCAACATTTTAGCAGATGGAGTGAGGTTAGAAGGTTTTACAATAAAAAATGCCAATTGTAGGGTTTGTGCAGGTGTATTGTTGAATAATTCAAGCAACTCTGCCATTGCAAATTGTATCATCACCAACAGTTCAATGGGAGTGTGTTTAATTCGTTCATCAAACATTTCAGTAAGACAAGTTAATGCAACTAACGATATATGGGGTTTTGTGTTGTGGATGTCCAATTCCAGTAAAATTGTTAGAAATGTAGCAATGAACAACGCCAAAGGAGCAATTTTACTTTATAGAAGCCATAGTAATACCATACTTACCAATGATGTTTATAACAAACTCTTTTGGTGGTATAGGAATATTTGAATGCTCAAACAATATTGTTAGTGGAAATGAAATTAAGAATTGTGGAAGTGGAATCTACTTCCACAATAGTGTCAAAAGCGCAGCCAGCAACAATATTCTAAGCAAAAATGATCTAGGAATTAAAATTGAAAATTGTAATAAATTGTTAATATCGGGTAACATTGTAACTGGTAACACGGGTATGTCAGAAGAAGTAGGAAAAGGAATTTTTTGTATTAATTCCTCTGACATTGTGATGGTTAATAACAAAATCGGTTTCAATAGGAAGGGAATTCATTGTACCTCTTCGCTAAGCCTTATAATTGCCAATAACTTAATTGAAAACAACGACAATCAGGGAATTAGCCTTGGAAATACGATGTTTAGTTTAATCAGTGGTAATTACATTAAAAACAATGGTTGGAGCGGAATAATCATTCACTCATCTTCAAACAACAATGAAATTAAAAATAACGTGATTTACAACAATGGTATTAAGATGGGCGGTGGAATGGGGATAGAGAACTCCTCCTCGAATTTAATCTACAACAACATCTTTAACAACAGCAATAATTTCTGGCTAGTAAATACGTCAAATACATGGAATGTTAAGAAAACGTATTGGCGAAATATTGTTGGCGGGAAATATATTGGCGGAAACGTATGGCTTACACCAGATGGTAGTGGCTATAGCCAAACTTGTAGAGATTACAACAATGATGGGGTGTGTGATGTTCCAATGATTTTAAAAAATGGAAACGTTGATTTTCTACCTCTTGCGATAAACCCTTAAATTTTTTAATTTTTGAATGTTTTATTTCATATTAAAATTGTTCAACTGTGACTGTCATTTTAATCTAAAACGTAAGGTTCAAAGACGAGTTAGATGTGAGAAGTTTTTTATTTTAGAATCTAATAATTTCACTTTTTATTTTTACCTTACACTTTACTGATTTTGACAGGTTATAGGCAGAGGTTAATTCATAGAATTTTATTAAATTAAAAAATTTAAAAATTTTAATTACAAAAATAGAATGTGCCTATCTGAGATACCTAATAAAATGCCACCAACATTGTAGTTTTTATAGCTGCTAAGTTTGTTCATGCCACTAACGTGTATCTTAGCAGCGTTTTCAAGCTTTGCATTGTTACCATTCGAATCTGTGGCGAAGATGTCTATTGCGTAGTCTCCCTCGTCAACAATAGCATACCAATAGCCAATATATTTTCCACCTCTATTTGCTAAGTAAACCCTTCCAACTTCACCATTTTCATTCTTTATAATTGCATGAGCCTTTACATGAGAAACGTCAACTATGGTTGCAATAATTTTAATCCGTTGCCCAAAATGTACAGTTTTTGGCATAACGCTCACATTCTCAATTTTTGGAGGTATATTGTCAATGACGACGCTAAGCGTTGTTTTAGCAGTTGCTTTTAAACCATCTTTTTTAGCGACAACTTCAACTGTGTAGTTGCCTGGAGATAGGGCGAAGGTTTGTATTGTACCAGTAAAAATGCCATCCTTGTCATTGTCTTGTAGCACAGCTATGGCTTTTATTGAATCTCCATCCTTTACATATGCCTTTACATCGTAATCCTTAGGCTTGGATACCATTGCAGGAATATTGACAAGGTCGCTTCCGCAAGAAGGACAGAAGCTCGCTTTCAATGGCAAATCGTACCTTACTCTTGCATAAACTTCTACTGGTTGTCCCTGATAGACTTTTTTAGCAGATAGATTGATGCCAATCTCAAGCTTGGCTGTTGGATGATATTTTATCCAATCCTCCCAGCCTCCAACGTAATTTCTAACTTTGTAGCCCATTGTGGATAAGGCAAAGAACATGTAGGATGACCTTAAGCCACTCTTGCAATATACAAGAATTTCCTTGTTTTTATCTATTCCCTTTCCTGTGAACAAATAGTTAAGGACATCAGCCCCTTTTAATCTGTTTTCCCTTCTCATAAGGCTGTTGTAGTCTATGTTTATCGCATTTGGTATGTGTCCAGAATCGTACTCTTCTTTAGTTCTCGCATCAATTATTTGCACATTTGGATCGTTCAAATGCTTCTCTACCCAGTTGACATCTGCAAAAAGTTCTTGCTTAACACTAGCATTAAATTTCTTCGGGGGCAGCGTCAATGGCTTGGATGTTGTATTATAAAGTTTACTCCAAGCTTCAATGCCACCATCAAGCAATGAGACATTTTCGTGTCCTAAATATTTTAGCAACCAGAAAACATAAGCTGCCACGCACATTCCACCACATTCCTTGCAAGAATCGCTGTAGACAACTATTTTTGCATCATTGCTAACACCATGATTGCCTAAAATTTCTGCTGCTTTGCTTAAGTTTCTCAATTCATACCAAGGAATGTTTATGGCATTTGGTATGTGGGAAACATTATACTTGTCAGAAGGCCTCACATCAACTATTAGGTAATTCTCGGAGTTGTTGTGCAACTCATCAGCGTACATTATATACTCTGGGTGTACATAATCTGTATTCTCAGGTCGTATTGGTTCTTCTGGAACTATGTTTGGAATAGATGGCGGTTGACAGACTGGACATACAGGACATGTAGATTTAGATTCTTCTCCGGGACAAGTCCATCCTTCGGGACACTTAGCAGTAGCAGTTGTTAAAGTAATAGTTGTTAAAATAATAAGCAAGAAAAAAAGCAATGCGGCTTTTCTCATTTCACCACCCTATGGCTCCCCAAGATAGTCAAAACCACCGTTGTTTATAATGAATGTATTGGAAATTGTAACAGTCCCTTCGTAATCCTCTTTGATCTCTACGTTTGGAGTTTCACCAGCATTTAGACCAGACCCCGGATCTTTTGAAATGAAGCCCATGTGCAATTTACCTTCAACATAGGTGTGGGAACTCATTCCGAACGTTTTGTTGTTCATTCCAAACGATGTACATTCGTCAATGTAATTTGCATCGTATTTTATAGCCCCTGCAGCTCCGACTAAGTAATTTTTGCCAC
>JAGGXN010000125.1 GCA_021163065.1 Archaeoglobaceae archaeon
TAAATGCGAGATGCCCGAGTAAGGCGGTAATTGAAAGGTATATCATTAACAAAGAACTCGATTTTCTTGTTATGGGTAAAATCTCAACTCAAGAAGTTTTAAAGGATGAATTGGCAAGGAAAAGAATAAACAAAGTTGGAAAAGAGTGCTTAAAGGAGTTTTTGAAGAACCCGAGTTTTGAAAATTTATTTAATATTGCAAATAAATTTTCGATTGAGACGGAGTTGATGGATGAAGATATTAAAGATGTAATTGAGGCTGTTGAAAGCGATAATGGTAAAGCAGCGATGATCATGCTTGGAAAGGCTGTATTTGCTTATAATGGATTTAATGCGTTAAAAGAATTTGGAGAACCATTTAAAGCTAAAATAAGTTGCTATAGTGCATGCTTTGTTTAAATGGGCCCGCCCGGATTCGAGCCGGGGATGAAAAAACCAACGACAATTGATAGGATACTTCTATATGACCAAGTAAGAGCTGTATTTGACAAAATCAACGTTAAAGCGGTCCACACTGGCAGAAAAATAACATACTCCCACCTTAGAAAGTTCTTTGAGCAGATGTGCAACAACGTTTTGATGGCCCATCCTGAATTGAGAGATTACATTCATGGCTCACAACACTGGCAGCTTAGACGTGCAGAGTTATGATGGGAAATTCCCCACAGAAATTTACCAACAATAT
Organism: Archaeoglobaceae archaeon; assembly: GCA_021163065.1. GTDB lineage: Archaea > Halobacteriota > Archaeoglobi > Archaeoglobales > Archaeoglobaceae > B5-G16. Next base: position 685 of record JAGGXN010000125.1, read on the forward strand.
ATGGAGAAATGGGAGAAAGTTAACTTAATGCTTAAAGAATTAAATTGGAGGCTATTATCGGAGACTGACATTAATTACGATCAGTCTTTTTCTAAACTAAAAGCTAATGCAGCCAATCCAAATAACCCTCCAATAACTAGTAGTATAATAAAGCCAATACCTGCCACCATCACTGAGAAGATATCTTTAGCCGATAAAATAAAATTGATGGCAAAAACAGTCATGCCCCCATATATTCCTGCAAGGTAGCTTGTAATAAACTGATTTTTATCGTTTTTTGTAAGTCTTTTGTCAACCTCTTTTTTAAGAAACCTTTTATAGACGACAAGAACTCCAAAGAAGGCAAAAAGAATACTCCAATTGTGTAAATATAAAATCCGAGTATTAATGTGTTAATCGATATCTCAATGGGGTATTTCATAACCAAGTAGCCAGTACCCATTAGCAAAATGGGAATAACAAGCAAGATCTCTGGATATTCGTAAATCTTATTACGTACCCCCATAGAACTATTTATGAATTTTAGATATCTTAAAAGTATCTATACCAGTTGCACTTTTAGAATGTCAATTTTTACACATTTGTTTCTATATTTGGGAGTGGCTTCTAGCACTTGTAGCTCTGACGTCCAATCTTATGATGGCAAACTCCCTGTGGAAATCTACGAGCAGTACATGGCAGCATGGAGAGATGTTAACCCCATCCCTGGAGAAATTAATTTAATGATACTTACAAAAACATTAAGTAATCTCCAATAAACTATCAACCAATGCAGGAAAGTGTCAAAGAAATCATATTCCTCGTTGAGGAAGATCCGGAAGGAGGATATACAGCTCAAGCTCTCGGTCATTCCATCTTCACTCAAGCCGATTCTATTGAAGAACTAAAGGAGATGGTAAAAGATGCTGTTGAATGCCATTTTGATGAGAAAGAAAGACCGCAGATAATAAGGCTCTACATTGTGAAACGGGAAATTTTAACTCTCTGACTATGAAGCTTCCAAGAGATTTAAAAGGTGTAGAGCTTGTCAAACTCCTTAAAAAATACGGTTATGAGATAACAAGACAAACTGGAAGCCATATGAGATTGACAACCACTGTGAAAGGAGAACATCACATAACTATCCCAAACAAACCACTCAAAGTAGGAATTCTCAATGCAATCTTGAAGGATGTTGCTAATCATCTGGGTAAAAGTAAAAAAGAAGTTATTGAGGAGCTTTTTAAATAATTGATGCTATTTCTAACTCAGAAAAAAATGATTTGAATTTGTGAAGAGAAGGGTTAATTCGGGAAGGTGGTTGAAGATATGAAAGTAAGATATGATGCTGAGGCTGATATTCCCTATATCTTCATTAAAGGGGGAAAAATCAAGGATACTGCTGAAGTTGGAGAAGATATTTTTGTGGAATATGGGGAGAATGATGAAATTTGGCAAGCCAGGAAGTCAATCATTCCGAGTATTATCGAGTATATCGAGAAAGGTAAGGTCGTTGGAGTTTGAAGTTTGAATTTTAGCTTATCAACCTACAACAAACACCCACAAAAAGAAGCCGTTTTGATGGTCCCGATTAAGAATTACATCATGGCTCACAACACTGGAAGTCTTGACGTCTAATCCTACGATGGAAAACTTCCATCTGAGATTTATGAGCAGTACATAACGACATGTGGAAGGATGTTAATTTGGTTCCAAAAAAGCTTACAGATTAAAGCAATCTCTCAGTAGCCTCACTAATACTCCAAACATCAATTAACCCCTTCTCCTTTATTTTATCGAAATGCTTATCGTTGGTGATGATTGTAGCTTTTGCCTTCAAACAGGTTGCTGCATGGTAAAGGTCTGCAAACTCATTCTCTGGAAAGTATGGTTTACAAGCTTCTAAATGCTCTTTATCTGGATCAAAAATCTTAATTTTACTTTTAATTATTTCAAGTAGAATCTTACCAGATCTGCCAACCAAGTCTTGGTACTTCTCAAACTCTTCCAGCAAAATGCTGTTTCCAATAAGCTCAATTGAATCATCAAAGCAGATCTTAAAAA
>JAGGXN010000162.1 GCA_021163065.1 Archaeoglobaceae archaeon
ACCTGTAATCGATGAAGACGAGATTGAGGCCGTCATCGAAGTCCTTCGTTCTGGAATCATAGCTCAAAGTAAGAGGGTTGAAGAGTTCGAACGTGCTTTTGCTGAGTACATCGGTGTTGATTACGCTATTGCTGTCTCGAACGGTACTGCAGCTCTCGACATTGCTTTAAAGGCTGCTGGGATAGGAGAAGGCGATGAAGTGATTACAACACCCTTCACTTTCATTGCAACTTCCAATGCAATACTCTTCCAGCGTGCCAGACCACTCTTTGCAGACGTTGACGAAACCTACAACATCGACCCAGATAAAGTAGTGGAAAGGATTACCCCAAAAACCAAAGCGGTAGTTGGTGTGCATCTTTACGGACACCCCTTCGATATTAAGCCTGTGATGGAGATCTGTGAAGATCATAACCTGTTGTTGATAGAAGATTGTGCCCAAGCTCACGGTGCGGAATATGAAGGTCAAAAGGTCGGTAGTTTTGGGGTCGGATGTTTTTCCTTTTATGCCACGAAAAACATGACGACAGCTGAGGGAGGAATGATAACCTGCAACGACAGGAAATTTGCTGAGAGGTGCAGGCTTCTTAGAAGCCACGGTGAAACTAAAAAATACGAACACACAATACTTGGCCACAACATGCGAATGACAGACATCCAAGCAGCTATGGGATTAGTACAGCTCAAAAAAATTAAGTGGTTGAATGGGCGGAGAATTGAGAACGCCAGATTTTATAACGAAAATATAAAAATTGATGGTCTTGAGAAGCCCAAAGAAAGAAAAAACGTTAAACACGTGTATCACCAGTACGTATTGCGTGTGGAGGATGACTTCCCGATGAGTAGGGACGAACTTTCCAAGTACCTAACAGAGAAAGGTGTTGGAAACGCCATCCACTACCCCAAACCTGTTTACCTACAGCCCCTATACATCAACCTCGGATATTCAGAAGGATTGTGCCCAGCGGCTGAAGAAGCTTCAAGAAAAGTGATAAGCATACCTGTACATCCACTCTTAACCGACAATGAGCTTAGATACATAGTGGATGTGATAAACGGGGTGTCTAGATGATCTTTGGCGTCATAGGTGTTGGCTCGATGGGTAAAAACCACGTTAGAGTCCTAACAGAAATCAAGAAAGTCGATAATGTCGTTGTTTATGATGTTGATTTAAATAGGGCCAGAGATGTGGCTGAGATGTACGAAGTGGACGTTGTGAGCTCTGAAGACGAGTTGCTGCAAAAGGTTGATGCTGTCAGTGTTTGCTCACCAACTGCACTGCACTATTCCCACATCAGGAAATGTGTTGAGGCGGGTAAGCACACTTTTGTGGAGAAACCCATGGTCTCAAGTTATGAGGAGGGTAAAAAAATTCTCGAGATTCTCAAAAAAAGAGACGTTGTGTTTGGGGTAGGACACATAGAGAGGTTCAACCCAATAGTTGGTGAGCTACACAAACTCGAATTGGAGATAAAGTACATTGATGTCAAGAGGCACAACCCAACATCCGGACGAATTAGGGACTCCACAGTAATCGAAGATTTGATGATACACGACATAGATGTGGTGTTCAACGTTCTATTTCCTGATGCTACAGATTTTAAGCTCAGTGCAGCCGGTAATAATGATGTTGTCCAAGTACTCGTTAATCTGGATAGCTCTGTGGTTTCGCTCTCGGCAAGCAGAATATCATCTAAAAAAATAAGGAAAATATATATCGAAAGTTACGACATGACTGTAGAGGGAGACTACATGACGCAGGAACTCTTTATATTTAAGAAACCAAATGTCTATCAGAGCATAAATGAGGGGTACCGGCAGGAGAACGTGATGGAAAAAGTTCTGATCAGCAAGGTCGAACCGCTCAAGGTTGAACTTAAAGCCTTCGTAGATGCAATAGATAAAGGAATTGAGTTTCCTGTGACCGCTGAACAGGCCCTGAAAAATTTAAAGATCTGTGATCTTGTAAGGAGGAGTGTTGCTTGATATACATCCATCCCACGGCAATTGTAGAATCCAAAAATATAGGAGATGGGACAAGAATATGGCATTTCGTCCATATAAGGGATGGAGCAATTATTGGAAAAAACTGCAATATAGGTAAAAGTGTGTACATTGACACTGGAGTTGTAATTGGAGACAGGGTTAAAATTCAAAATTTTGCAACAATCTACCGTGGCGTTACAATTGAGGACGATGTATTCATAGGACCAGCAGTCGTTTTTACCAACGATCTCTATCCAAGAGCATTTATCTGGGGCGAAGACAGAATTATCGAGACGAAAGTAAGGAAAGGTGCCAGCATCGGGGCAAATGCTACCATTGTATGTGGTGTTGAAGTTGGCGAATATGCAATGGTGGGGGCAGGAAGTGTTGTTACCAAAGATGTCCCCCCACATGGCCTTGTTTATGGAAATCCCGCGAGGTTGAGGAGTTTTGTGTGCTACTGTGGGAGAAAGCTTGAAAAAGTGGTTGAAGAAAAAGATGGGAGCATAATTTACGCCTGCGATCATTGTCAAAAATTCGTTGAAATTAGAAAGGAGTGGTTGAAGTGAGAGTAGCCGTCATTGGATTGGGAAAAGCTGGATTGCCTTTAGCGGCTGTGATAGCCGATTCTGGTGTAGAAGTAATAGGAGTAGATTTGGACAAAAGAAAATGTGAAATGATAAATTCAGGAGAGAACCCCATTCCAGAAGAGTCGGGACTGGATGACCTAATAAAAAAATATGGGGGAAAGTTACTTAAGGCTACGCCAGATTACACCGAAGCGAAAGATTGCAAAGCATACATAGTGATAACCCCCCTTTATTTGGATGAGAACAAAAACCCTGAGTTCTGCACCCTTGAATCTGCTTTCAGAAGCATTGGAAAGATTTTAAAAAGGGGTGATCTCGTCGTGCTGGAAACGACAGTTCCTCCAGGAACCACTGATAACCTCGTGAAAAGGTGGTTGGAAGAAGAGAGCGGATTAAAACTTGGTGAGTTTTATTTGGCTTACTCTCCAGAAAGGATAATGACTGGCTACAGTATATCGAGGTTAAAGGAATTTCCGAAAGTTGTCGGTGGTGTGGATGATGAGAGCGGAAGAAGAGCTTATGAGCTATACAAGAGATTCGTATCCAACCTTATTTTGGTCTCCTCGGCAAAGCTTGCCGAATTCATAAAGATCATTGAGGGCTGTTACAGGGACGTGAACATAGCTCTAGCAAACGAGCTGTTCAAAATAGCTGAGGAGATCGGTGTGGATTTCTATGAAGCAAGGAAGTATGCCAACCATGAGTACTGCCACATCCACCTACCATCAACGGGTGTTGGTGGACACTGCATCCCAGTCTATCCTTGGTTTCTGATAAAGGAGATGGAAAAGAGAGGGAAGTTTGAGTTTGCCAGGTTGCTAAGGGCTGCAAGGGAGCTGAATGATGAGATGGTGAATTACTGGGTAGAAAAGATCGTTCTGGAATGTTTGAAATTCAACAAACCACTGAGCGAGGTAAAGATCTGCATCAAAGGGATAGCATTCAGAAAGGGAGTTAAGGAACTCTATCACAGCAGGAATCTGGCTCTTGCAAAACTTTTAGCCGAGAAAGGACTGGATGTTGGGGTTTACGATGAGATGTTCACACCAGAAGAGGTTGAGGAGCTTGGGTTGAAGTGGAGAGAGCCGGATGAGGGGGATGTGGTTTTTGATTGTTTTGAGCTGAGATTGGATGTCAAGTGAATGAATTGGAAAGTTTGTGAGATCCACAGATTGAAAGTTCAGATTGCTCATTCTACCGTTACATCAGGCAAAAATTAAATTCCCCATAAAACGAATTTTGCTGTGTTGGCTAAAAAAGTCGCCAGAAACGCATTATACAACAGCTCTGCAATACTCGTGAGGAACATTTCCGGGATAGTAATAACAATTTTCTTGGCAAGAGCTCTTGGCCATGTGAATTTCGGGATATACTCTTTGACCATTTCTATTGCACTTTTACTCTTATCTTTAACTGATTTTGGAATAAATCAAACAGTAATCAGATATGTTTCGGATGCTCTCGGTAAGAATAATATTTTGCTTGTAAGAGGGTATGCTCAAGAGCTCGGGAAAATTAAATTTGTTTTAACAGTTATTGTTTCTGTTTCCCTGTTTCTACTCTCTGATGTGCTTTCAACAAGCGTGTTTCACAAACCAACCCTCTCACTACCGCTGAAGGTTATATCAGGCTTTATACTCTTTTACCCAATATCTGGGTTCCTCATAGGAGTGTTCAATGGGTTCAATGACTTCAAAGCAAATTTCGTACAGTCAGTGACTTACGAATTTTTCAGAGCTGCGACGATAATCGCGTTAGTATCCCTCGGTTACTCAGTTATCGGGGTCATTCTTGGATTTGTGGTAGCATCTCTTGCATCACTTTTGTCTCTCACCATAATGCTGCTTAAAAAATACAAAACGTACGTCATTGGCAAAGCTGAAAAAATAGACATACGGAGAGTACTTAAATTCACGGGATACCTGACAGTTGGTGGTATTGCATGGACAGTCTTTGCGTATGTCGACTCTGTAATGATAGGCATATTCATGCCTGCAGAATATGTTGGGTATTACAGAGCGAGTTACACTGTTATTGGAGCCGTTGCTGGGATTCTTTCACTTCCAGCAGTGCTTTTCCCAGTATTTGTGCAGTTAGAAGGTAGAGATTTGA
>JAGGXN010000073.1 GCA_021163065.1 Archaeoglobaceae archaeon
ACTTGTCGCCTTGCTATTAATGTAATTTATTTTTTATTATTAATTTCTACAAATAATTATGAATTTAAAAAATTAAATCAAAATTAGCAAAAAACAAATGCGTGAATCATCTATTTCCTCTATATAATAAAAACACACAAAGGTATTTATATGCCAAAAACTCACAATTTTAATGGCAAATTTAGATATTGTTGACAAAATTTTAGAGTACCTAAAAAATGAAGAGAAAGGTAATATAAACGATATTCAAAAATTTATTCTATTTGATCAGAAAAAATTCTTGAAATTGCTTAAGCTGCTAAAAGATATTGGAATGGTGAAAATGGAGGATGACATGCTCTACATAACAAAAATGGCATTAGATTATCTCGAGTTGCCAAAACGTTAACCCTCTTTTTTACCATTAATAAAATTATCCAACTCCACAAGTTTCACTAACAGTTCCTTTCCTTTATCAGTAATAATGTAGATTCTATCGGTATTATTGGCAGTTTTATTAACAGTTACATCTAAAAAATCGTTTTCAATTAAAAAATCAAAGTACCGTTTGAAATTTCTCCAATCCAAGTACGCTCCCTGCATAATTTTAGTTTTTTTAACACCATCTTTAGACTCAAAAACTACAAGTAAAATGTCCTTTAAGATTTCAAGCCTATTTCTTTTTTGGCTCATTTCAAACCCCTCAACAAATTGTTGAAATTTTGATATATTGTCTAGATTAGTTAATCATAGCTTTTAAAATATATATATTTTGTCTAATATAAAACATATGTAAACAACATGTGCAAAAAGCACATGCATACTGCTCATGCATTTTAATTGTGCACAAAAATCGTGCTTGAAACTTCTGCATTATAAACATGTATAAAGAACGTGTTTTATATACTTATAATTATTTATACTTAAAATGTATATCTTTGTGTGGTGGTAAAATGAAAAAGTTGTTGATATTGCTGGCGGTGTTGATGCTTGTAGGAATTGGCACGGCATCGGCTTGCTGCTATAAAGACCCATGCAAATTGCAGTGCTCGAAGAACAACGCAGTTATACAAGGAAACGTGCAGTATTTAAAACTTGGTGGTAAAAACAACGACGTAACGCAAAGCTCAAATCAATGGTCATCCGTAACAGGATGGTATAATGCTGTTGTTCAACTAGACGTGCAAGGGGCAAAAGTATTTGGTAAATGCAACGATCTTGATCAAACGAGCACCCAGAGAGCTAAAGTTAAAGGCATAAAAGACTTAGTTGTACAATTTGACGTGCAATGGGCAAACGTGTTTGGATGTAACAACGATGCTGAACAGAAGAACTATCAATCTGCCGCTATACTGCCTTGGTTGGATCCATAAAGAATCTTCTTTCAATTTTTAATTTATTAAGTGATGAAGATGAAAACTAATGCAATAATTTTAACAGTCATAGTTCTAATTTTGATGCCAAGTTTGGCTTCAGCTGAAGATTTTGCTGAAATAATAACTTCCTCGCTAACATACGCCTACGGCGGTGATGTTACACTTTTTTCAAATTTAACAAGAAAGATTAATATTGGAGATACTATAGAAGATTTGTTTATAAGTGTTGAAAAGGAAAGTTCTGCTGAAAATGTAAATTACCTCTACTCTGAATTAATAACAACAAAAATAATAAACGATGATGGAGTTATTAAAAGAAAGACTTCGGCAATTTCAACTTCAACGTATTCAGAAAAGCCATTTTCAGGTAAGCATGTATTAAATTCCACAATCAACAAAACCACTACTGATTTAAAAATTGAAAACATCATGGAGGAGAGTGGCCAAAAATACATATACGATTTTGGCAATACATTTACAAAAGATGATGTATCTCTAGCCCCAATCTTTGCTCCAAAATACGCGCACTACAATGGTTTTGTAACGTTCGCAACTGGCACTTCAAATAGCATAGAAACGGACGGAGCTAGATACAATGGCGGCATAACCTTAGAAACCGTTATAAAGTAGTATGAAAGGCATTAAATTAATTCTGATTATTTTGGTAACTCTTACAATTGCATTTACAGCAGAAGGTAAGGTTATAATAAAAGGAGGGTGTAAAAACGGAGAGGCTGATATAAAAGAAGTTGTTATAATAAGCAATGCAAGTTATCAAAGTAGCTCACTACTATTACCCTACACAGGCTACATGGGGTTCCCTTCATCCTTCTTGTCGACTGGCAATGGCAAAATTGAAAATGGTAGTATTTTCCATTCAATTGAAGCTTTAACAAATGCAAAAAGTGAAAACAATGTGGTCATTAGCGGAATTGGAGGAGTGAAATGGGGTAAAGACATTGAAGTTAGTAATGGAAAAGCCACTTCTCAGTTAAACGTTGAAATCGACAACGGAAAATGCATTTTCAATAGTAAAAATGAGAAATCAGAAGTCATAAATAAGATTTCGTTAAATAATACAAAGCTAAATGCTAAATCAAAAGTTAGCGATGATGAAATACAATACACCGCATCAATTAAAGCAAGTAGTGATGAAAATAGAGAATTTCACAGCAAAATGGTGGGAAAAAACAGCAATAAGATCGCTGAAGTTGAAAGTTATTTAAAAAGCAAGCCAGTTGAAGACATTCCTTCTTTGAGCTTCGATTGCACAATTAGCGCAGTATTTAACAATAATGGTAGCATAAGCCAAGAAATAAACATATACAGCAAAGAAGGGTTCCAGATAAATACACTTGGAGTGGCAGGAAATTCTACATCAATTACAACACTAATGAAATCTTATGTGAAAAAAGAGAATGGAGAAACCCTTATTCCGACACAGTACGTCCCGGACACGGGAGAACCTTTGAATGTAAATATATTCCCAGTAGAAGACATACCCATAAAACAAAAATTAACCTTAGAGGTAAACGTAGAACTTTGGAAATAACATACATTTACATAAGATGCCAGAAACAAATTTATAGTATATATCACATATCCAACTATGAATCGCTGTTTCATATCATTTATTCTGATCATTTTCTTATCATTACAATCAGCAATAGCGTATGAAGAATTTTACCGTGATGTTACGGTTGATAACAACCACTGGTACTTTAAAAGATATACTACTAACTGCACCTTTAATATTTCAGGAACGCTAAAAGGATATGGAATAAGCATTAGAAACAGCTATGTTGGTGGATTCGCTGGCGTGAACGTAAAGGAGAGTGAACACGCAAGAAGGGGTAACATATACATTACAGAAAAATTAACTTTAGATGCAAAAGAGGGAACATCAGCAGTCAATGAAAATGCAACAGATGAAAGATACACAATAGACTATATTGAAAGTTGGCCAACCAAGCTTGAATCTGCAAAATTGTTTTCATATAGCGGTAGGGGAATCACTCTAAGCGAGTATTATGAAAACAATGACGATATTATTTACACCAACGCTAATGCAAAAAAAATGGTATCGCTGAGTGTTTATTCCACAACACTCTTAGGAATGAAATTACATGCAGATATAACCCCCAACGAAACAAAAGATAGTAGGGTTTACAACAAAAATATAGATTATTTTCTAAAATCAAAATTTCAAGATGGTATTTTTAAGTTTAGATACTACTCATGCTTAAACAGACCAAATTGTGTATGTGTAGCAGAAAACTATTACGGAGACTATACTGTTGAAAAAAAAATATACTTAAAGGAGAATTTTACTATTGTTAATGAAACACAATCAAATTGGCTAAAATGCCCAGACTAAAGATAAAAAGTTTTAAAGTTTTTTAACATACTTGGATAGTTTTTAATTGGTCTTTCCTTAAAACTGTCACACACATAATCTAAGGTTGCTAGATGTATTTTATCATTATCAATTTGGTGTAGCCTAAGAAATAGAGTAGAGGTGGAATTAAGATGTAAAAAACAGAGGGGGGGAGGTGGAATTAAGATGTAAAGCTATGTGGGATTCATATCATTATATTCTTTAAACACGTATTCTCGTAACGGGGCGGTATCTGGGTCTTCAAAAAGCAAGTATTTAACAGCATCTCTAGATACTTTAAGTCTTATATTACTCTTAGTTCCTTTACCCCTGCCATAACCTTTCTTTATTATATCTATAAGTCCAGTTGTACTTAATCTCGTTAAATAAACTGAAAAAGAGTCCCTATTTACCCCAGGCAATTTTAAAATCGATCTATAGTAATCCTGGGTAGCGTAAACATCAGACGCATCAACAACGTCAGTTCTCAAATTCAAAGATAAATCGTAAACCGCTATTATTGCCAATTTCTCAGACAAAGATAGTGTATTCTTAAGCAATTCACCATCCCTAAGTATACCATACTTTGTTATCAGATCGAAGACCTTCTCCTTATTTAAAACCTTAATACCAGCATTCTCAGCGTATTTTCCACAAAACCTAAGTAAGGCCAATCCAGTTCTAATGTCTCCACCCTCTCTTGCAACATATTCAGCTATATGCTCCAAACTTTCATGAGGTAAGAATCCATCAACAAATGCTAAATCGACTCTCTCTTTTAAAATATCATAACATTGTTTCTTATTATAACTCTTAAAGGGAACAACATTTAATGTATCGAGACTACTTAAAACCCTAGCATCAGTGATCTCTCTTGCCAAATCCACTTTGTTTGTAATTATCGTAGTGCTAATATTTTTAGATCTTGTAAAATAGTAAAGCAAATCCTCAAATTTCTTTTTACTATCCAACAACAAGTTGTCAAACTCGTCAATGCAAATGTGCAAATACCAATTATTTTCGACAAATTTCTCAACTTCCCTAAAGTACTCCTTAAAAGAAAAACCCCTTCTAGGAACGTTTACATTTAAATTACTGCAGATATCCACCATTAAAGCAGAAATACCAGCACCTTTTGCTTTAGAATAGATAATTTTAACATTTTTATAGTTCTTCTTCTTTATATATTGATTTAAAAATTTCATTGCAACTAAAAATGACATTGTTTTACCAGTCCCCGGAAGGCCGTAAATTATTATATTCCCTGTGGCCCTTCCCATTATGAAATCAACGATTCTAGAAATTATTTCTTTTATTTCCTGCTCTCTATACATCGGTTTTGGAGGAATGTAATCATAATCAAGATATCTCGACCAATTAGGCTTGAAAATTTCTTTTTTAATTTCCAACTCTTTCTCAATTGCTGAAAAGAAATCGAGATCCATAGAAAAATACAACTTAACTAATATTTAAATTTTAATGAAGTTAATGTAAATTAAGATCTTATTAGAACTTAATAATCTTCCAATTTTTAGCTGTACTAAAAATTGTTCTAGCAAGCTGAGTTAAACTGGATAGAAATGTTGCAGAGAAATTATTTTTCGAGGTTTAAGAAATAAAGAATTTTAAGTTTGTTTAAAATTGGTTGTTTTACAATTTTGTAATTATAAGTGCTTATTTGAGATTACTAAATATTAGTTATATATTTTTATTACAATAAAACATAATTGATTAACGAAAAATTAGTCTGAAAG
>JAGGXN010000229.1 GCA_021163065.1 Archaeoglobaceae archaeon
GCCCTTTTTCCAGCACCTATCGCAGCTATGACTGTTGCAGCCCCCGTTGTAACATCGCCACCAGCAAAAATGTTTTCAGCACTTGTCCTTCCAAAAGAATCCGCCTTTATTATCCCCCTTCTCTCATCAATTTCAACACCGTTGATAACGTTTGGTCTTTGCCCTATCGCAACAATAACAACATCAGCTTCAACAAAAAAGTTTGAATTTTCAATCGGTATTGGCTTTGCCCTTCCACTCTCATCCTTTTCGCCCAACCTCATCTTTATACATTCTATTTTCTCAACTCTTTCTTTCCCAATAAACCTGATTGGTTGTGTTAAAGTTAAAATTCTAATTCCTTCTTCCTTAGCCCTCTTTTCCTCCTCCATCCTTGCGGGCATCTCTTTCTCGCTACGCCTATAAAGAATCGTAACTTCTCTTGCCCCCAACCTCATTGCACATCTCGCTGCATCAACTGCCACATTCCCTCCACCTATGACAACGACCTTCTTACCCCTCTTAATCGGTGTGTCGTACTCTGGAAATTTGTAAGCCTTCATCAAATTAACCCTGATTAAAAACTCGTTGGCTGAGAATATTCCGGGCAAATTTTCCCCTTCAATTCCTAAGAACGCTGGTAATCCAGCACCGCTCCCAATAAAGACGGCATCGTACTCCTCTCTAAGCTTCTCCATCGGTATCGATTTGCCAACGACAACTCCAGTCTTGATCTTGACACCTAAGCTTTTAACGTACTCTATCTCCTTTTTGACTATCTCCTTTGGCAATCTAAATTCAGGAATGCCGTAAACTAAAACACCTCCAGGCTCATGCAGTATTTCATATATCGTAACATCGTATCCCATTTTTGCGAGTTTGGCAGCAACTGTCAAGCCAGCAGGTCCGCTTCCAACAACAGCAACTTTTCTACCATTCCAAGGTTTCTTTTCTGGAATCCTTACGCCTTTTTGCATCTCCCAGTCAGCAACAAATCTTTCCAAATTACCTATAGCAACCGATTCCCTTCTCCTCTTACACTTTGCTGAATCTGTTACAGGCTTAAAGTTCCTCCAAGAGCCAGTCTTGTTGATTATGCTTGTTGCAACTTCTGCAACCTTGACGTTAATGCCATTCCTCATTCCATCACCTCGTAAGCTTCTTGGCAGCCTCAACGTTCTTCTTCCCTAATTCACCTTTGAATCGCTCTGAAACTGCTTTAAGGACTGAATCAATTGAAACAACGCCTAACTTTGCTATAGCTCCAAGTAAAACCGTATTGACAATTGGTTTACCGATTATATCCAAAGCGAGCTTTGTTGCATCTATTGTTTTAAATTTTATGCTTTCATGTTCAATTTCCTTGGCAGAATTTACCAAAACAAGGCCGTTCTCCTTAACATCTAAATTTATCAAACCCAAAAGTGTTGAGTCTTGGACAACAGCCAAATCGGGCTTATAAATTTGGCTTCTCAGCCTTATAGGCTTTTCATCAATTCTACAAAAGGCTTGAACTGGAGCTCCTCTCCTCTCAACTCCAAAGTAAGGAAAAGCTTGACAAAACAGACCATCTTTGAACGCTGCTATTGCTAATAGCTCCGCAGCGGTAACGCTTCCTTGTCCGCCACGCCCATGGAATGTGATCTCGTACATGGGCATCTTTACCACCCACTTCCATCTTCCCGTCTCTCATCTTTATCACCAATTTTCACGATTTATAATGGTAATTTAAGCTTTTTGGTTGTAACTAATTAACCATTACCAAAAAGTAATAAATACCAAAAAATATTATTATCATTGTTGATAGTGATATAGAGGTGTACACCATGGTAATGTTGTTTGAACTAAGCAGAGCTCAGAGAAATATTCTTTTGACGTTAGTATATCTTTATAAACTATATAAAAGAAAAATAAAATCTGAGGAGATTTCTGAGTACTTGAACATGAATATGGCAACTGTTAGGAATATGATGCAAAATTTAAAAGTTTTAGGATTTGTTAAAAGTATTACTGGACCAAAGGGAGGATACGTACCAACAGATAAAGCGTACAAGATCTTGGAAATTACGCCACCTGATAAAGCTATAAACGTTCCAGTGTATGTCAATTCTAAAAAGGCAAACGTAATTGTTGAAGAAATTGAATTTGCATCTATTGGGAATGAAGCTACAGCAAAAATTAAGGCATTTGGAGTAGATAAGATAAAAATTGGTGATAGAATCGTTGTGGGTCCAACTCCAGTAAATTTGCTAGTCGTGCAAGGTAAAGTTGTTGGTAAGGACGACTTTCACATAGTAATTGAATTGGAAAAAGCATGGGCTTTTCCTAAGGAGAAAGTTGAAGAGTGCTTAAGGCCTGTAATTACTGCTGATCCAAATGAAAGCGTAGTTGATGCTGTAAAAACTATGGTTAAAAACAATGTTTCTTGCTTGCTTGTTTGTGGAGACGAAATGGGGTTTATTACAACCGAAGGAGTTGGCAGGGCTGTAGCCAAGAATGACATCAACAACAAGGTTAAATATTATGTTGAAAATGGGCTAGTTGTTGTTAAAAAGGGGACAACACTTTATGAGGCTTTTATACGAATGCACAAAAACAATGCAAAAGTTGCTGTAGTTGTTGATGACAAGCCAATTGGGCTAATTACCGATCACATGATCTTAGAGAAGATGATATTAAACAAGGAAAAGTGTAGCTAAATAGCAAATTAAAAATGCAGTTAGTGGTGTAAGAACCCAACTTGCCATTATTTTCTTTATAAATTCAAACCTAATTGTTTTCACACCTTTTAGCAGTCCAACCCCAACAATTCCGCCTATAATACAGTAAGTTGTTGAAACTGGCATTCCTAAATGCGTAAATAATAATACATTCAATCCAGCCCCAAATTGGGCTGCAAATCCTGAAAAAGCGTCTAATTTTGTTATACCTTTTCCAACAGTTTCTATAACCCTATTACTTAAAGCTAAAGCTCCAAAAAAGAGTAATAAACTACCAAAAAAGGCCGCATTTAGTGATGAGAGCAATTTGTAGTAAACTATTGGTCCTAAGGCTGTTGCAAGTTCGTTTGCCCCAGTATTGTAGGCTATAACAATCCCACTAGTTAATAGCAAGACTTTCAGGTATCTCTCTACCCTAAACAGCGGCTTTTTTAGTAAAACTTTTTCCAACAGTACGTAAACGATAGTAGATAAGATTAATGCTCCAAAAGGAGAGACAAACCAGGAGACTATTATATTTATAAGCGTGTGAATATTAATGCTTTCACCAAATGCAAATGCTGAACCGACTAAACTTGCGACAATTGCTTGGTGACTTGACACAGGCAGCTTTTTCCAATTGGAAAGTACTATTGCTATGGAAGAGCTTACCAATGCTATGCTTATTATTTGCACGTTTAAACTTACTAAATCTTCACCAACAGTTTTCATTACTCTCTGACCACTCAAAATTATGCCAAGGAAAACAAAAAAGCCCAAAATTATTGTTGCCCTCTTAAAAGTTAAAGCTCCACATCCAATGCTTATTCCAAATGCATTTGACGTATCATTTGAGCCTATGCTAAAAGCTATAAAAGCTGCAGCAATTACTGGGATTATTTCAAGCATGTTGAAAATTTGATAACACTTTTATATCTTTTCCCTTTTAAAATGCAACGTCGCAATTTGTATAAATTAAATTTGTATAAGTTATGTAAAAAATTGGGATTAACAAATCAGTAACTCTAAACGTATACGGATGCAAAGAGCGATTTTTCATAAATGCTGTCAATAACTTCGTTAACAAAATCCATTGGATGTACTGCTTCAATACCTATACTCGATCTGAATCCGCTAGTAACACCTACCAAATACGATTTTCTATTTTTAACATAAACAACGGGTGAACCACCATAAACAGGATTGCTGAAGGGTTCTATCAAAAATTCATGGGCCTCATCTACTAGCACGTTTCTAATTCTAGATACGATGCCTCCTCTAACGACCACTCCTGAAAACAGCTTGTGATCTATTGGAACGTTGTAGTAACCTATCATATATATGAATTCTCCCTCATAAATTCCCAATTTCTCCATCTTCTCAATATCTGCCACATCACCATATGAGAAGCTGTTATCTATAGCATACTTTGCAAGGGGATGTGATCTAAAAATGGGAATTACAGCAATATCCACCTCTGGATTCGGATGACACGTCCAAAGCCGTCTATCTCCCCACTTATCTTCTAAATCCAAATCATATCCAAATTCTGGTTCTTCTTGCGAATTTGAGACTATGAAAATGTACGGTAATCCCTTAAGGACGCTTTTGTTCGTTACAATATAATAACTTCTCATATAATTGTACAAGAAACCTGAAGCAATCCAATCCGGTTCTCCATTCTGGTCAGATACTATTCCCACAACACTGTTCAAAAATTTTGGATTAATCTTCATGGCTTTTTCACCGTTCACTTAATGTTTTAAAGATATGATTCCAAGTGCGCTTGCTGTTAGAATCGCTGCAACTATAAACGACATCGCAACAAACAGAACTCTTTCTTTCTCCTTTAGCATTGTTAAAAAAGATAGCCAAACTCCAATTACTGCAGCTAAGCAACTCAAAGCAATCCCAAGCATTGCAACTCCATCGCCAGTATTCAGCTTTTCTAAATACCAATGACCGTGTGGAACATTTTCTGCACACTCCTCCCAGATTGTATGAGCGTCTTTACCCGCCCATAAGCTTGAAAGTAAACACTTTGAATTTACATAGTTCGTTTCAGAGGTGAAGTACATACCCATTCCTACTATTGAAATTATGACGCCAACTAGTGCCATCCAATACGCCACCTCTCCATATACTATTCCCGAAAGGGGAGGTTTTGGCTTTTCTTGACTGACTGACCTTACCACCATACCCACCACCCTACATAACTCCAAAAATTTCCAAACCCTTCATTATTAGTCGTATTCCTGAAATAAGCATAATTCCAATAATCAACCACCTTACAAAACCAGCTTTTACTTTTAACAATATTTTCGCCCCAATTATCGTGCCCACCATCAAACCTATCATACATGGTACTGCGAACAAGGGAAATATCCCACCACCCATTATGTAGGGCCATACTGCCGCAGTATCACCAATCCCAATCAAGACCTTACTACATGCTGCTGAAACCTTTAGCGGAGCCATCATAACTAGATTGAACACTGGCACCATCGCCCAACCTGCTCCCAATCCAAAGAGTCCCGAAGTTAATCCTACTCCACAAAACATCAAAACTCCAAGCCATGAACGTGTAACTTCGTAGTTAACAACCCTTCCCAAAGATTCTTCCCAGTAAGCCATAGCCAGTCCAACTCTCCTCGTAAAGCCGTCAACCTGTCTAACTTCAGGGTACTCTATTCTCTGACCAGCAAAGACAAATATCATCGCTATGAATATCACCAATACTCCCAATCCAAGTCGGATGTATGCTTCACCAACCGCACCCATCGTCTCTTTGACGTATCCAGCGAGTAAAGCGCCTATAACAGCAAAGGTAGCATATGGAACGGCGGCAAAGTAGAGCATTCGTATGTTAGCTAATCCACTTCTAAGGAACGGTCTTGCAGCCACCAATGCTCCGGCCATTGCTACAAACAAACCCGTAGCCCTTATTATAAATGAATCTACAGGTGTGAATCCCATCATAAGTGGTGTAAACACGACTCCACCACCTACACCGGCTAGAACCGCTACGATACCAATTGCAATACAGATAGTAAGGAAAACTATGAAGAACACTGGGGCACTCATCCCCATTGTCGCATTGTTTTCTGCAGCCAACGCATTACCTTGTAATAGTAATAGAATCGCAAACGACATTATGGTTTTAATTCCAAAATGCTTCATATCTAATTTTGAGAAAGTCATATATGACACCTCTAATAATAAATTAGCGCAATACTATTTATACTTTACGAAAAAGGAATACTATGTATTAAGAAAAACTAAATTGTAATCATTTTAGTTGAACAATTAAGAAATTAAATGATTAATAATTAAATTGGATGAAAAAATATATTCAAAATATTGCTTATGCAATAAAATTAAAGGGCTGTGAAGAAATAAAACGAAAATACTTAGACCACTACTTAGACCAAAGGAAGGGCCAATCCTTAGATTTAAGAAAAACGTCAGGTTCAATTGTTATAGCCTTATAGATTCTTCTAAGGATGTTCAATCCCCTTGTAGCATATCCTGCCTTAAGCAACTGAACTTCCGCCATTTCTCACCACCTATTATTACTTAGCATTAAATTATATAAACTTATTTATGAAAATTTAATCGAGTTTACTATGGCTGAATTAATGAAACTATGTATTATTGAGATTTAAAATAACTCTTGAAATAGTATTAAAATTTAGGTGCTAAAATTATGGGTAAAACGGATAAAAGAGATAAAAATAACTTACAATCGTTTCAATTATTTTTTCCACAAGTATGGCCAATCAGATTTGACAAAAACGTCTGGATCTATTGAGATAGCCCTATCCAGTTCAGATAGCTTCTCAATAATCACACTCCTTGGTTTTACAACAACTTTATTAACGATTACAACCCCCAGTAATTCTCCTTTATTTATTTTACCGCTTTTTAATGGAAGAAAAACGACGTCTTCGACTTTCTCTATAATTTCAACTCTTTCAGGCTTTCCGTAGTGTACTAAAGATATGACAAAACCCAAAGCATGTCTAAATCTGCCTAAAAGAGTGATGACGGTTTCTTCGGGAAACTCTATTTCCTTAACCTTAATCTTAACTGGCTTACCCTCTTCGATTTCCACATCTTCATCGGCAATTAAGAGTTCCCAATAAGCTGCTGGACCTAAAAAATAACCTTTTTGTTCAATGTCTTTGGCAAATCTAGCGTACTCCTCATCTTTTCTGCTTTCAAAATACGTAATTTCAACGGTCATAAATCGCACCTTTAGTCAATTCAACTTAAAAAATAAAAAATTTTACGTTCACTGGGATGTTGAAGTTTCTCCCTTAACGCTTGCTGCCCAGGCTTTCAAGCCTTCATATCCTTCAGTGCTCAACTTCTTGGCTAAATCGTCTCTTAAAGCTGTGATTTTAATGAAATCAAGCAGGTTGTGGGCAAAACTTCCGTGAATGAACGACCAGTAGATTGCTACGAAGACCACTCCGGTTGTAAGTATTATTGCAGTAACAGGGTCTGCATGTGGAATGGACGTGATGAAGTTGGGCCATGCATCTGGGTCTCTAAACAATAAGTAGTAGTTAATGGCTGTTAGCACTCCAAAAAGTATCATTCTCTTGATTAATCCACCCTTTTCATGTTCTGCAACAACCACAGCCTTATCTAAGACACCCATCCTTGCTAACATCTTTCTCACGTTCATCATTGGTACTAACACGATTGGTGTAACTGACACCATTGCCAGAATCATTATTGGAAATACAAGCGAGTTAAGAGTCTCCACCAACACTGGATCCAATGAAATCCACCCCAATTTTTGCAAATAGCCCGGGACTGCACAAGCTCTGCTTATTGTGACTAAAATCATAACCACTGCCATTGCAAGTTTTATGAAATAGGGCCTAACATAGGTTGTCCCTACTGCTCCAATTTGCACACCAATTAGTGATGCTGCGAGAATTAGCGTCGTAAGTCTGAAATCAACGGCTCCAAGCAAATACGTCCATGTCCATGTTCCAGTTGATCCCATAACAAATGCTACGCCCAACTCTGTACCACTAGCAACAGTACTCGGTGCACCAATTATGTATATCATCGATGGTACACCAATAAAACCACCGACTGCAATTGTCGCTGCTAGGAATCCGGTAGCAAATCCAGTGGGAATCGTTAACCACAAGGACTGTCTTCTCCCAGCTACTTTGAACTCAATCATCGGTGGAAGTCTGAATTTTTGCTCGAGTTTTATAGCCAACTTTGGTTCTGTATCTTCAATCCCATATTTTCTTGATTTTAACACGTCTCTTAAACACAAAGCTGCAACTGTTGGGAGTATGACTAGAAATGCAATGCTAACGTACAAGTTTGTTCCAGTAACACCCAAAGTCTCTAGGATATACTTTTGCACCTGAATTCCTACCTGAACACCAAAGATTGCTGACACAGCCATTAAAATAGCAAGTTTAACGTCCAAATGCCCAACTTTTTTCCTCCTCCAAGCCCCAATCATTGCTTTGGGAAACTTGTGACACATGTTCGAAGCAACCGCTATTGGTCCAGGAACTCCAATGGACATCATACCTGGTGTCAACACAAAAGCTCCTCCACTGCCAATAAAGCCACTAAGCATACCCCCAAAGAAGCCAAGAGCTAACAGAAACAAAACCTCGTACGCACCGATGTGTATAAACATGTCAGGCGTCATTGCTGCGCCGCCTGCCGCAAAACCACCCATCAATACCACCCCCATCTAAAACAGTGATAAACAATTGTTGAAACTCTAATGTCTTCAGCATTCCTACATTTCTCTAAATGTTCTAAATGTACCAAATTATTAATTACAGTTTCATAACTTGCATCACTAATTTCTCTAATTACCATATCTCACACCTCAACTTCATATTTAGTTACAATACTAGAGAAAATAAATGTTTTTATTAAAGCATAATTTCTTTTATGTAATATCACTATTGTATATTTAACAGTATGTACA
>JAGGXN010000124.1 GCA_021163065.1 Archaeoglobaceae archaeon
GAATCATCTTTTATTAGAGAAGCGTTGAAGCATACGATAACCTTGGATTACGGTGTTGTTACAGACATAAGTCCTGATGTTAGGCTTACTTTTTACAATGCTGGGCACATCTTAGGCTCTGCAATAGCTCACTTTCATATTGGTGAGGGTTTGTACAACATAGCGTTTACCGGTGATTTTAAATTTGAAAGAACAAGATTGTTTGATAGGGCTGAAGTTCACTTTCCAAGGTTGGAAGCTCTAATAATGGAAGCAACCTATGGTGGTAGTAACGACTTTCAGCCAAGCAGAAAAGAGGCTGAAGAGAAGCTAATTCAGATAATAGATAGAACGATAAAAAGGAGGGGGAAGGTTTTAATTCCAACTTTTGCTGTTGGTAGAAGCCAAGAGGTTATGATCGCATTGGAAGAGGCTATAAGAAACGAAAAACTTGAGGAAGTCGTAGTTTATTTGGATGGAATGATCTATGAAGCAACAGCAATACACACTGCATATCCTGAATATTTGAATGCACATCTGAGAGATTTAATCTTCCACCATGGCGTAAATCCATTTATAAGTGATAGTTTTGTCAGAGTTGATTCTCCATCAAAGAGACAGGATGTTATTGAAGATTCTACGCCTTCAGTAATTCTTGCAACATCTGGTATGCTTAACGGTGGTCCAGTAATGGAATATTTCAAAGCTTTAGCCCCAGATGAAAAGAATACATTGGTTTTTGTTGGTTATCAAGCTGAAGGAACGTTGGGTAGAAGAATACAGAAAGGATGGAAAGAGATACCATTTCCGGTTAATGGAAGGAGAGAAGTTATAGAGGTTAAAATGGAAATTGAAACTGTAGATGGATTTTCTGGACATTCTGATAGGAGACAATTGATGAATTACATAAAAGCGTTGAGTCAGAAGCCTGAAAAGGTTATTACCGTGCATGGAGATGAAAGCAAGTGCATCGATTTAGCATCGAGCATCTACAAAACTTACAGAATTGAAACTAAAGCACCGATGAACTTGGAAACGATTAGATTTATTTAGTATGATACTGAGCATAGTTGGCGATTCCAAGAGTGGGAAGACAACGATAGTAACAAAGTTGGTGCCTGTTTTAAAGTCTAAAGGCTTGAAGGTTGCAGTTGTGAAACACACTCACGGATTTGAGATAGACAAGGAAGGCAAAGATTCTTGGAAAATATACCATAGTGGGGCTGACGTTGTTTTGTCATCAAAAAACAAATTGGCTTTGATAAAGAGGCAAAGTTATGAAAATTTTAATGAAATTTACAATCGATACCTGAAAGAGTACGATATTATCATTACTGAAGGATTTAATGATGCTGGCAAGGATAGAATCGTTGTTTTGAATAGCAAAAATAATCTCGGCAGATATCAAAAAGGTAAAATCATAGCGATAGTTTCGGATTTTCCAATTGACGGTTACACTTGCTTCAAAAAAAGTGAACTGGATGAACTTATTAAATTCATTTTAGATTATTTAAATGTTGGATAAAAATTTATAGCTTTTCTTTAATCTTGTGCAAAAGCTCAGCTGGGGTTTTGATTGGATATTCCAAGCTTTCTAGGATATCCTCAATTTTTTTACCCTTTATTATCATTCCTTTGAGCCTCTCCATTAACTCGTCTTTACCAACTGGAAAATCTAAGCCCTTGATCTTAGCCAAAACATGTACGGCCCAGTCTATGTCTAAAACTTCCATTTCCTCGTTGCCTATTACTACTTCCTCTTCATCCAATCTACCTTCTTCTTTCAATTTTTTGTAAGCCAACTTTGCGATTCCTCCTGCTACGTGCTCATTTGGTTTCTCCAATTCGCCTTCCAAGTATTTCTTAACTTTTGTTTCATCAGCCGTAGCGATGTTTTTTGCAGTTTGTTCAGTAATTCCTAACTCTTTTGCAATTTCAGCATAAGTTTTGAAAGCTTCATTTTTCAAAACAATGACATACGATGCTTCTGCTAAGGAGGGCAGCCATGTAAGATTCCTATATTCAACGAGTTTTCTTAAACCACCTAATATGTTTAAACATTCTAAAAACACCTTTTCAGCCATCTTGTCAACATTTCCACCTTTGGGTTTTGCAATTATCTCCATTTTATCACCTCCTGAAGTATTTTATTTACCCCTCGATTTTATATACTCATTCAAGGGAGCAATTATGTCAATCGTTCCAAATTCAGTTATTTCAAAAACCCAGGTTTGCGAATCGTGTCCAGTTAACCTGCAACCATCAATTCTAATCGTTCTTAAAACACTGCCTATTGGCAATCCATACAAGCTTACGTCCCATCTTGATTCTATTAACTTTTTATCCAAAACTATCGTCCCATCAACAATGTGTGCTACTGCTAATCCTCCAGCAGCCTCGGCAGTCTCACTTGCCTGAGCAGAACGTTTTTGTGATACAAATATGCCCGTTTGCCTAAACTTTTTGAGGAAGTTGAAGAACTGCCTAACTATCTGCCTTGCCATAACCTCCTTATGCTCGTACAATCCAGTAATGCTATCAATTATCGTATTTGTCGTTTTCTTTTCCTTTATTGCGTAAGCCATTGTGTCCATCAAAGCTTTGGGATTCTCTCTAAGTTCATCGTTTTCTGATGCATCAATAACAACTATATTTTTTTCAACTTTCTCAAAATTTGCATTTAAAGCTTCACTTTTTTGCTTTAACGCCGTATACAAAAAATGAGCAGGACTTTCGACGGTAACAAACAACACTTTGTAGCCTAAATTAGCTTGAGTAATTGCAAACTGCTCGGCAAGAACGCTCTTTCCACTGTCTGGTACGCCAGTTAAATTCATAACAGATAGATGTGGTATTCCACCAAGGGGTTTTCTAACGTATCTGTCTCCTTCTTTTTCAATCTTATAGAACATTTCATCGAGTTTCGTCCCAGTGGGTATTCCAAATAGTTTTGGAGCTTTAGTTTCAAGTTCCCTTAGCTCATAATATTCTACCATATAATTATATAATCAATTTCGGAATATAAGTTTTTGTTTGCTTTCTTTTGGCAAATTAAAAATTTTAGGCAGATGACACTATTTTTACCACATCGTTGTGTTTTAATTCGTAGTCTTCAGCAATCCTCATCTTCTTTTTTGCATCAACTGCATAAATAAAGTGCTTTCCGATGTCTGTATGAATTAGATAAGCTAACTGCCTTGCAGTAGTTCCTTTTTTTACAAGCAAAGCATCTGGCAAGACATTTCCTTTGGTGTCTGTGTATTTATTTTCATCCTCAACAGGATAAACAACGATGTAGTCGAGCAAATCAAAAACAACGGAATTTATAGCTTTCTGTACACCAGTGCCATTGTATTTTTGCATGTAACTTTTAATGGCCTCTAAGGCTTTTTTTTGTTTCTCATTCAACTCCTTTAAAATTTCAAAATCTGAATCTCCAGGTAAATATTTAATGTAGCCATTTTTTGCTGCTAATCTTAAAACTAACTCATAAGCTGCTGAAGTTGGTACTACTATCTCATCAATTTCCATCAATTTTCTCATTAATTCTTCAGGAGCCTTATCAGCTTTATTTGCTGCTATAACCATCTTCATCCTTCTTTTCCTAAGCTCTTTCGCAAAAATCATTAGATCTTCATCGTTAAATTCAGAAATTTGCTTGTTAACAATTCTTAAGCTCTCCTTAACTTGCCATTCTTTAAAGCCTAAACCTGCAAGTTGCTCTTCTATAAACCTAGCCGGATCTTTTCTTTCCATCTGGATCCTTCTAACTATTTTGTTCCAATTCTTTTTTAGAATGTTAAACAACCACATGTCCAGTTCATGATACAAAAACTTCACGTCTTCTTTCGGATCTCTTTCTCCAACCCCAACTTCGTTGCCTTCAGCATCAGTTGAGCCAGAGGCATCAACAACATGAATTATTGCTTCACTCTGCCTTAAATTGTCTAAGAATTCGTTTCCCAAACCTCTTCCTTTATGAGCCTCAGGCACCAAACCTGCAACATCAATGAGCTTTATAGGAATAAACCTCCATCCATCTATACATTGATTACAATCAATGCCGAGTTCTTTGCAAACGCATTCAACTCTAACGTATCCAACGCCAACGTTAGGTTCAATTGTTGTGAATGGATAGTTTGCAATGTCAACATCGACAAGTGTAGCAGCTTTAAAAAATGTAGACTTGCCCGCATTGGGCTTTCCAGCTAAACCAATCTCAATCAATCAAACCCCTCCTCGTATAATCTCCTCGTTTTCTTGTTTTAAACAAGTATTTTAATTTATTCAAATTTGCCCTTAAAAAAGATGCGTACTCTGGAGTGATTTCCTTTCTACGCTCAAAATAGTCGATTATCTCTAAAGCCTCGTTTTCATTTTCACAAATTTCAAGATGATCTAAAATAGTTGGAATTCTATCTCCTTCAAGCTCATTAAATAGATTAGGAAACATCCTCCTAAATTTTTCCTTGTTCCACTCTAGCATTTAACTAAAATTTTGAGCATTAAAGGCTATAATTTTTTTGCTCTAAAAACCCAAAAAGTTTTGAATTTTTAGATAGCATTACCTTTATGCTTGTGTACTTAATCCCACCACTCTTGGGGGCATTCATAGGCTATATAACTAACGTTATTGCTGTAAAATTGCTTTTTCATCCAAAGAAACCTATAAACTTGCTTGGAATAAAAATTCAGGGCTTAATTCCCGCGAGAAGTGAGGAGTTGACTGAGAGGATCTTAGATTCTTTGAGTGATATATTAAAAGAGGAGGATTTTGAATTTATAATCGACAAGGCTATGAAAAAATCTTACGAAAATTCAATAAAGGCTAAGGTGGATGAAATTTTTAGTAAGTTTGGCTTTCTCAAGGATTTGATAGATAAATACAATTTCTCTTCAAGCATCTCCTCTGC
>JAGGXN010000213.1 GCA_021163065.1 Archaeoglobaceae archaeon
GTTGCTCTGTTTTTTAGCATTTCTAAATGCCTTTCAGCATCTCCTTTAATAACTTTGTACATGAAGTCAAAAAGCTTTAAAAAAACAAATACTTTGTTTTTGTATTACACTTGTTATACAAAAGTAACGTATTTTAACAGGCTTAAATTAAGAGTTTCATGGCAATCGCATACAGATTTGAATGTAAAGCTGAAGATGGTGGCTTGACACATTACGTAATGCAAAGTGAGAATTCACCATTCTAATTTTTTGGTGATAAAATGGAGAATTTAAACTTTGAAAACTTTAAACTTTCTATTGATCCAGATTCAAACTTTTGGGTAATCTACGATGACGTAGTTCCTGAAGAAATAATAGAGTTTTATAGAACAAACTGTGAGGAATTGAAAAAAGAAATGGAAAATTACAGATTTGAAGTAAATTTCAATACAGTATATCTAAATCCAACGGAAAAATGCAATGCAAATTGCCCGTATTGTTACATTCCAGAAAAAATTAGAAAGCATGGAAGGTCTATGCAATACGAGCAGCTTGAGGAAATTCTAAATGCTTTAAAGGATTTAAATGTAAGTTGGATAATATTTCACGGCTCAGAACCATTAATTGTAAAAGATACTGTTTTTAAGGCAATTGAAAATTTTGACTTTAACTTTGGAATTCAAACAAATGGGTTTTTGTTGGAGGAAGATTATGTTGATTTCATAAAAAGTAACAATGTAAACTTGGGCGTTTCCTTTGATTCGCCATATGAGCAAACAAACGATTTTTTGAGGGGAAACGGACATTACAAATGTGTCACAAAAATTCTTGAATGGTTTAAAGGCTATGAGAACTTTAATGTAATAACAACGATCAATAAATACAATTACAAGCATTTAGCAGACATGGTTGACTTCTTAGCTGGAAAAGTAGAAGTTGTTTTGATGAATCCAGTTAGGGGGACGAGTAAAAAAGCGAGAGAAATTAGGGCTGATGCTAAAGAAGCTGCATTTGAATTTATCAAGGCTGTTGAAAGGAGTATAGAATTAACAAAAGATGGAAAGAGGATCGTTATTGGTGACTTCGCAAATATAATGCTCGGAATTATCGCACCAACTTCGAGAGTATTGCAATGCGACATCTCACCATGTGGTGCAGGAAGAAGATTTTTTGCTGTTGCAATCGATGGAATATTCCCTTGCAGCGAATTTATTGGTTTAAAGGAATTTAAGGTAGATTTTAGCAAAATAAAAAGTCTAGAAAATGAATTTTTTAATGTAAGAAGTAGAATAGTTGAAAAAATTGAGGAATGCAGAGATTGTCCATATAGAAACATCTGCGGTTCGCCATGTCCAGCAGAAGTTTACGCTGAATACGGCAATTTGTTAAGAAAAAGCCCATATTGTGAATTCTACAAAGAAATTATTGAGCATGCATTTAAAGTTTTGGCAAGGGGAGATGCAAACAAAGTTGTAAAGCTGGAGAAGATGAAACAAAAGTATTCCTATATAGTCTAACCTATTCAAGCTCCTTTTCAATTCCACCAATCTCTTTAATTTCCTCAACGAACTTGTTAAAATCTTCAGCAATCTCTTTTGCCTCACCAGCAGAGTGCCATATGCACTTTAATCTTTTTGGATTAATGCCAGCAACTTCCAAAGCCTTTTGCAAATTTTTAACCCTTTCCTCAGCTTTATAATTGCCAAACTTGAAATGGCATTCTCCAAGTCTGCAACCTGCAACTATTACTCCATCAACACCTCTCTTAAAGGCCCGAATTATCCATTCAGGATCAACCCTGCCTGTGCATAAAACTCTGACAACCCTTATGTTTGGCTCATATTGAGCTTTAATAGTTCCAGCCAAATCTGCTGCTCCATAACTGCAGTACCAGCAGGCAAATGCAAGTATTAATGGGTAGACACTCTTTTCCTCAGTTAAAGCATCAATTTCAGCTTTTATTTGCTCATCTGTAAAGAACCCCATGTCTATTGCGTCAGCAGGACATGCTGCAACGCATATGCCGCACATAACGCATGCATTCGCATCTATCTTTGCCTTCTTATTTTTCATGAAAACAGCGTTAAAGTTGCAAACTTTAGCACATAAACCACAGCCTATGCATTTCTCCTCATCAACATAAGCATTGTAAGGGTCAAATTCAGCTCTGCCAGTAACAATTAACTGCAAAGCTTTTGCTGCAGCTAATCCAGCAGATGCAACACAATCTTGAATATCTTTCGGCCCACTTGCAGTCCCTGCTAAAAATATCCCCTTAACATCGGTTTCTGCTGGTCTTAACTTTGGATGAGCCACTTCATAAAATCCATCCTCACCAATTGTTATCCCAAGTTTCGTTGCCAAGCTTGTATCACCTTCCAGACCTATGGATAAAACTACTAAATCAAATTCCTCTTCTCTGACTTCACATTCTAAAGTGCTTTCATAAGTTAAAATTAAATTTTCATTTTCAGTTTCAACTATCTCTCCCACTCTACCCCTAATAAACCTAATTCCTTTTTCCTGAGCTCTCTTGTAAAATTCCTCATACATCCTCCCAAAAGCTCTAATATCAATATAGAAGATTGTAACATCCACGTCTGGGTATCTCTCTTTAATAATGTATGCATTTTTCA
>JAGGXN010000019.1 GCA_021163065.1 Archaeoglobaceae archaeon
AGCCCAATCTTCATCAACTCCTTTAAGCGTTGAAACCAAAGCGGCAACGACTTTAAAGAAAACTTGCGAAACAAATGGATTCAGTTCGATTTCTTTTCCATCTACGACGAGTTTTACTTCCATTTTTTCACCCCCTGTTTTACTTTTCCTTTTTAATTGAACTCAAAATAAATCAACTTGTTGAAGTTACGTTTTACCTGAAATAATTTTCCCATGGTCTTATTAGTGGATATCTGTCCGCTTCAGAATTTGTTCGATAGATTTTATCGCCAATTCCATCTAAATTGTGATCTAAACCTTTATAATCATCCCAGTAATTTCCGAGATAATTTGTGTATGATTTATCATTATACGTATAGGTTATTTTTTTAGGTGAATTCCATAAATTTGTTGATAAGCTAGAGCGAACATTGTCGTAATTATCTATAAAATTGTTTAGATAAATTATATTGTTTGATGAACCTTCCAAAAGAATACCATCTCCATTGTTTGATATGTTGTTGTTTGATATTTTGTTATTTGTGGATTCTAGTAACCAAATGCCGTGCATACCGTTTAGTGAAATGTTGTTATACGCTATTGTGTTATTGGATGAGCGAAATACTTGGATACCACACCAGTCGTTTGACGATACTTTATTGTTCAAAATTATGTTGTTGGACGATTCTATTTTTATTCCACAGCCAGCACCAGTTATGGTGAAACCTTCGATTCTTACACTATCGGCAACAATTAAAACGGTATTCGATTTTACACCGTTTATTGTTGTCTTTGTATATCCATTTTCAGATTTTATTGTTAAACGCTTGTTAATAAATATGCTTTCATAATACACGCCGTCTCTAACAACGATTGTATCTCCAGCTGATGCATTTTTAATGGCCCATTGAATTTTTTTATAGTCATTTGGGACGTATATTGTTGATGCACTTGTTGTTTGAAATATTGTAGTTAATGCTATGGTTATGCAAAACGTTAGAATAAGAATTCTAAGCATTGATATCATAAGTGGAGTTGTTATAACTCAAAATAAATCTTTCGATGATTTAGAAATAAAGTTGAAATGGCCAAATCAAACAATCTTTCTAAAATCAGAAATGAAATTTTTAATCACTTCTTCATTTACATGCGGCATGATCACAAACCTTATCGCCTTTGGTTCCCTTATCGTTGAGATTACCCACCTCATCTTGTACAACTCTTCCTTAATTCTTTCTGCTTCTTCGCATTTAAAGCAAACAACGTTCATTATTGGCTCTATAACGGCTTCAAACCCCAAAGCTTCCATCTCTTCAACAAT
This sequence comes from Archaeoglobaceae archaeon, assembly GCA_021163065.1. GTDB lineage: Archaea > Halobacteriota > Archaeoglobi > Archaeoglobales > Archaeoglobaceae > B5-G16. Next base: position 1,301 of record JAGGXN010000019.1, read on the forward strand.
CACCTTTGTATTCTTCAAACACGTTTTGACAATTTTCTTCATACCTTCAAAACCCAACGTTTTTAACACTGCATAAGCTGACGCTACTCCAGTCCCAGGACGAGTGCCAGTAAGAGTGTATTGGGCTTTAACCGTTAAATAGGGTGTTTCAACTTCCAAGGCTCTCAAATAACTTTTGTCTCTAAATAAAATCCCGCCAGACGGGATTGTTGCCATGCCCATCTTGTGAGGATCGATGGTTATGGAAGAAACGCCATCAAGTTTAAAATCGAAAGGATACTGATTGTCCATGAATGGTATGACTAATCCGCCAAAAGCTGCATCAACGTGAAGCATTATGTTTTTTTCAATTGCAAGCTTTGATAGCTCATCGATTGGATCGATCTGCCCTAGTTCAGTTGTTCCAGCAATTCCAACTATTGCTACGGTATTTTCATCAATCAGCCCTTCAACTGCTGTTATGTCAACTTTATATTCTTCATCCAGTTTTGCCCTTCTTATTTCAACGCAAAGTATGTCCCCAATCTTCTCAAACGAGAAGTGGGCTGATTTTGGAATTACGATGTTTGAATTTTTAATCGCTTTAATGTTTCTGGCAGCTCTAATTCCTTGAATATTTGCTTCAGTTCCACCTGAACAAATGTAACCTGCTGCTTTTTCATTGTTTAACAATTCTCCAAGCATTGAAATCAGCTTACATTCCAACTCTTTTGTACCTCTAAAAATTCCAGGATCGCCTAAATTTGTTTCAATAAAGTGATTATGTGCCTCTATGGCTATGGGATGGGGAATTGTGCACATAGAGCTTAGAACTCTAGAGTATGGGATGTCTTTTGATCTGTATTCTAGAAGTTCTTGCATAACGCCCGTAACACAATCGTCATATATAGATAACTGTACGTAGTTTAATGCCTAAAGCGGCAATCCTCGTTGGAGGTAGGGGTAAAAGGATTGGAAAAGAGAAGGCAACAATTAAAATTTGTGGTAAAACTTTTCTTGAAAGGATAGTTAAAGCTTTAAAGGGTTTTGACATTGCAATAGTTTGCAGGGATTTAGAGCAGATCAACACTTACAAAAAAATTTTTAATTTCAATTGTGCTTTTGTTAAAGATTCAGTTGAAAATTTTGGACCTTTAGCTGGAATTCATGCTGCCTTAAGCTATTTTAAAGATTACACGCTAATTGTGGCAGTTGATTTACCTTTTGTAAAAGGAGATGTGGCTATGGCAATTTACAAAGAATGCGTAAAGATGAATGCAGACGCTTTAATTCCGTGCAAATGCAACAAATTTGAGCCGTTACTTGCTTGTTATTCATATAAAGCGTTAAAGGAGATAGAAAAAAGCTTTAAAAGACAGGAAAAGAAGATTTTAGTTCCAGTTGAAAGGTTAAAAAGGGTGGTTTTCTACAACATGGAAAATCTGAGAAAATTAGATAAAGATTTAATTTCCTTTTTTAATGTTAATACAAAAGAAGATTTGAGGAGAGCTGAGGAGTTATGCTCATCGATAGATTTGGAAGGAAAATAACAAATTTGAGGATTGCTGTGACAGATAAATGCAATCTTAGATGCATTTACTGCCATCACGAAGGAGTTGAATGCAATCTCGGTAAAGAAATGAGTGTCGACGAGATTGGAGTAATATCTAAGGCTTTTTACGATTTTGGAGTTAAGAAGGTTAAAATAACTGGTGGGGAGCCGCTGTTGAGGAAAGATATAGTGGAAATTATAAGTTCAATGCCACCGTTTAAAGAAATATCAATAACGACCAATGGTACACTTTTAGCCAAGCTTGCCGATGATTTGAAAGATGCTGGGTTGAGTAGGGTAAATGTTAGTCTCGATACGCTTGATGGAGAAAAATATAGGTGGATTACAGGAAATGGGGATATTGAGAAAGTAATGGATGGAATTGAAGCTGCATACAATGCTGGATTAACACCGATAAAGATCAACGTTGTTGTTCTTAAAAGCGTAAATGACAAAGAAGTTGATGAGATGCTAAAATTCTTTTCAGAATACAACAAAAATGGAGTTAATGTAATTTTGCAAGTAATTGAGCTCTTAAAACTCCCGGGATTGGAGAAATACTATTACGATATCTCAAAGATTGAAAAAGAGTATGCATCTAAGGCAAAAAAGGTGTTTGTAAGGGTTATGCATCGTAGAAAGCAGTATTTAGTTGATGAAGGTATAATTGAATTTGTAAAGCCCTTAGACAATACCGAGTTTTGCATGAATTGCAATAGAATAAGGGTTACACCAGACGGAAAGATCAAGCCGTGTTTATTGAGGAACGACAACTTAGTTGATGTTAGAGGATTGAACGGCAACAAGCTGAAAGATGCAATCAAAAAAGCTGTTATGCTTAGAGAACCCTTCTTTAAACCTTGAATACCTTTTCTTTTATCCATTTGAATCCAAACTTCATCAATTCAACATCATCCATACTTTTATTCAAAATTCCCTTCTTCAATGCGAATTTTCTAAATTCATCAATGTTAAAGCAAGCTAAGTAGAAGAGCTGGATTTCTTCATGGTTAAGCTTTCTACCAATTCTTTGCTTTGCTGCAATAAGTTCCATAAATAGATCGTTCATCTTATTGTAAATCTCTGCTTCCTGATCTTTCAGCCATTCTTCAACGCTCCATATCTTGTTTTCATTAAAACCTTTGCAATGTTCTTCTTTCACAATGTAATAGTATTCTTTATCACCTACTTTAACCCTTGCAAGTGGATATAAACGGCATGAGCTTGGCCTATCCTTGTAAATTTTACATCCTTCTTTCGTTACGAATGGACATTTCAAATCATTTTTCATTCTTAGCGTTACCACTGGTAGTCCTGTATTAAAGCCAATATGCCAAGTAGTGTATTTCTTTAAAAATTCAGAAGAACTCAGACCTAATCCATTTTTCATTCTTATTACGTCATAGGGTGTTAAAAATAGATTTAAGTCGTAGCAGCATTTGTTAAAGCACTCTATCTCTTTATGGCAAAGAAATTTGAATTTGTCTTTCATTGCTAAAGCTGAATTCATGCGGAGGATATTCTTACATTTTTTATAACTTTTGTCAAAGGTAAAGTACTTTTATACGAGCAACTAAGCATTTTTATGCGGAAGATTAAGCTAACCTTGGATGAATTTGAAGACTGGTTGAGGTGTAGAGGTTACAATTCGATGATGGGAGAGCAAAATTTCAGAATGTTCTTGGATGTGGGCTTGGCGGGGCTGTTTTTTTCTAACAGCTCTTTGTTGTTTAGCTACATTCTAAGCAGCTTAGGGTTACCAGCTGAAAGAATTGCGGACAGAATAAAGTTTGAAGTTGGGAGGAGGGTTAGGGAAATCAAAGCTGATAAATATTACCTTGAATTAACTTTGGAAAATTAAATATGTTTGCAAACGAATTTGAGGCGGCTATAGTAGCTGTAGAATCCATGCTTTTGGAGGTTGCTGGTAATCCAAAAGCTGGAAATGTTGATAGAGATCACGACTTTGAGGATTTAAGGTATGAACATTTCATAGTTTCATCAGTTTCGTCTTTTCCAGTTTTTCTTGATGCTGCATTCAATAAACAAACTGCTGGAAAATTGGTTTTAGAGGCCGTTCGAGCATCTTCTAAGTGGCATGCAGCCTCAAATGTTCACTTTGGAGCATTTTTATTGCTAATTCCATTAACTATGGCGTGGAATTCTGAGAGTGTATTTGAATTGGCTAAAAATGCAACAGAAAAGGTAAAGCAAACTGACTTTAACGACTCTGTTGCAATACTAAAAGCTTTTAAACTTACTTCAGCGAGAGTTTTGAATGCTGAAAAACTAAGCCTGGAATCTGATGAAACTGAGAGGTTTTTGGTCTCAAATAATATTAACGTTTATGAATGGATGAAGTTAGCGCCAAAGGAAAACATAATAGCAAAAGAGTTGACGAATTCGTTTAAGATTAGTTTAAAGGGAGGCAGAATGCTATTAAAGTTCTTTGAAGAATTTAAAGACGTTAATACAGCAATCGTGCTTTGTTATCATTCTCTGCTGTCAAAATATGTAGATCCGTTAGTAATCTCAAAAGTTGGATTTGATTTAGCTTTTGAGATTAAAAGCAAGGCTGAATCTTGCTTAAGAGAATTTGAAGAAAAGCAGAGTGTTGAAGTTTTTAGAAAGCTTGATGATGAGCTTATAAGCATAGGAGTCAATCCTGGGACTATAGCTGACTTGACTATATCTTCAATATTCTTTGCATTAGCAGAGGGGTGGAGGTTTTGAGGTTAGCTGATTTTGGGTTTAGTGATGGAATAAATGAGATAATAGCCGTTACCAAGGGTTTAAGGTTAAACACAGCGCCGATTGGAATAATAGTTGAAGATGAGAACTCAATTTTTGCTAAGGCTAAGCTTTACCCATCGCATACTTTGGAAAATTTGAAGATTAATGGCAAGCTGTGGGCAAATGTTGTTTTAGATCCTATAATTTTTACGATGTCAGCATTTGAAGACTTAGATGAAAGCTACTTTATTTCAGGCAAGCCAATATTGAAAAATGCGTTGGCTTACTGTGAATTTGATGTGAATCTTGTAGACTCAATTGCACATTTAAAACTTTTGAAGGGTGAGATTTTGAATAATTCACTTAGAGCGGTTAACAGGGGATTTAACGTGCTAATAGAATCCTTAGTTTACGCTACAAGGTATAAAATTTCCGGAATGAAGGCTAAGAAAAAAATAGAGGAGAAAATTAAGTTTTACAAAAAAATAGTTGAAAAATGCGGTAGTAGAAGGGAAAAGGAAGCTTTCAATCTAATGTTGCAATACATCGGTTTAGAGCTAGATTAAATATTTAAAGATTAAATTTAATTGATCGATGATGAGTGTTACGCTTTATGGCAAGGTTTTTTATAAAGGCAGAATAATTGAAACTGGAATTGAAATTGAAAATGGGGTTATAAAAAAAATTGGAAAAAGCGTTGGAGGTAGAAAAGTTAGAGGATTAATTCTGCCAGCATCAATTGATGTTCACGTCCATTTTAGGGATTTTGATGAAAGAGATAAAGAAACAATTGAAACTGGATCTTTAGCTGCCTTACATGGAGGAGTTTGTTTGGTTGTTGATCAACCAAACACTAAGCCGTTGGTTGATAGTTTTAATGCCTATAAACGGAGAATGGAAATCGCTAAAAGAAGCAGTTTTGTTGATTATTCATTAAATCTTGCATTAACTAACGAGAACTTTGAGAAAATTGATGAAATTGTTGATAGGGTTGAAAAAAGATACTTTTTACCAGCAATTGGAGAAGTTTTCATACAACATAACGATAAAAATCTTCAAATAGACTATGAAGTTTTGAAAAATTTAAAGACAAAAAAACCAATAGCAATTCATGCTGAAGATCCAGAACTTGTAAGGGATGGATTCCCAAACTTTAAATATCGTTTACCTAAGGCTGAAATTGTAGCTGTGAAGAAATGTTTGAGCATTGGAAATTACCATTTTTGTCACATCTCAACTTTTAAAGCGTTAAAGATGATTTCTGAAAGCAACTCAACCTGTGAAATAGCTCCTCACCATTTTTTGCTGTCTACAAAGGACTATGAAAGGCTTAATGGGTTGATAAACGTAAATCCTCCGCTTAGGGATTACGAAGAATCTAA
>JAGGXN010000070.1 GCA_021163065.1 Archaeoglobaceae archaeon
CTCTATATGCTGATGTATATAACATCAGAACCACATTAAATGAGTAAATATTCGTAAAAAGAATAAAAAATGAACAAAAGCAATATCATTGGAAAACAACGATTGCATATAGGTTGACTCAAGTTTATAAAGTCAAAAAATTTGTAGCCCAATAATGACCGCAAAATACATTTCAAAATTAAACAGAGTAGCAATGGTAATACTGGCGCTTCTAAGCATCTTGCTGTCTATATTACTTCTCTATGGAGTAATAAATGCTTCCCAGTATTGCACACTGATGAAGTGCATCATAATAGGAATTTGCTTTTTAGCAAGAATAGAGATCAAATATTTTATTTATTTAACCTTTTTATACAGAAAAACAAGCTGAATTGAGGAAATTTAAGATAGTTGGCAAAATAGTTCGTAAGAATGTTAATCCCTAATCCCTAAATGAAATTTTAAAAATTAGATTTTACTTCGCTTGTACGCCAATGCTGCTAAAGAAATTAAAACTATTGCAATAATTGCAACAAACGCTAACAATGTAACACCAAATTTCTCTCTATGCGTTACTGCTTTCTCATACTCAATTTTGTTTCCAACCTCGTTCTTGGCAGATACTTTTAAAATTCCACATTCATAGCCAATCTCAAAGTGCTTTGATGAATGTGGATTTATCATTCCAACAAAGACCTCTTCATTGCCACAACTAATAACAACATCGTTTAACATTCCATTACCCAAATTAACAACATCTCCAGAAATTTTCTCACCATTAACGCTAACATTAACGATTTTAAGCAATTCAGAGTTCTTAACCACGACTTTTCTCTCAACAACCTGCGGATACGCATTCCCGAACTTGTCAAAGTAAACTATAAAGAATTTCAAGTAGCTGTTGTTCTTTGGAGAAAAAATGAATTCAACGTTTTTAAGCTCATTTGGATTTATCATGCCTATAACCTGCTGTTCGGGCTTTACACTTCCATTTCCAACAAATCTCACAATAACGTTGTAAATGGCATCTTTTCTCAAATTTAGCAATTCAAGATTTACCTTTACGCAATCGTTAAGCAAAACAACCTTATCAGCCTTTAAATTTACCGAGACACCATTACTCTTGATATACTTCGGCTTTACTGTCAAAATCTTTTCAACAACATTGTCGCCATAAACTTTAAGTTTAAATTTCAACTCCTCCTCTTTTCTAGGAATAAATTCAAATGATGCTTCTGCATCCTTTAAAGAATTGAAATTAAAGATTGATGGCCTACAATCAAAAAGGGGTTCAATCGTTGCTTTAGCATCTCCCAATCCAACAACTCGAAATCTTACATCGTTTACCTCATTCAACACTAAAGTTTTATTTTGCAATACTATTGCTGGACTATCAACGACCTTCAACAAAACAGTTCTAACAACAACGTCCTTCACAACTATTGTAGCCCCAAACCTCGATGTTGAGAACATGGTTTTTGTGTAGTGAACCTTAACCTTTAGCTTGTGATCACCAACTTTACCAGCTTTAACATTAAACTGAATGATTAACCCTTCCTTTGGTAAAAGCGATCCACCTTCATAAAAAATGCTTGGATTTACATCCAAATCACTTTCGATAACGATACTATCTATTTTAGTTTCAACAGTCATCTCATCATTATCATAAGCATTTATGATTGCAAATTCAAACTTAGTTTCTTCCCCTTTATAAAGCGTTTCTTTCCCCTCTTGAAGCGCGATTTGTAAAGCAGATACTGGCAATACGGCTATCAGAATAATCAAGACAAATGAGGCAAACAGCATTTCATATTTCATGCAAAGAGGTTAAAGCTGAGCTTATAAGTGTTGTTGTATTTATTTTACTGCATGCTGGATTGTTTCAACCATTCCCCTAAACATCGCAATCCAGTAAGCCAAGATTTCCCCAATAAAATGGCCGAGTTTTTCTGGAGTTAAAGGATCTGTAGGTATTCTTGCATATCCAGTTAAAACTGGCAAAAGAAAGAAAAGCAATACCAATGCTAGCAATATCAAAGAGCGCATGCTTATGTATTTGAATAGACATTTTTAGATTTTTCTTTTTGTTTTGTAGGCTAAAGCAATAAAAATAATTTTAACATAAAATCTTAAAAATAAAATACTGCCGAAAAACTTTTTATTATTAAAAATTTAAAAAGTTCATGAAAATTTATGTATTGCTTGCAATTTTAATACTTTGCATAACCGCATCGAGTGCCAAAGGTATCTACGCAGATAGTTACAAAAGTATTCAGGAAGCGATAAACGCTGCCAAAGATGGGGATACAGTCTATGTAAAAGGAGGAATTTACAACGAAAGCATAAGCATTAGCAAAAGTATAAAGCTCATTGGCTCTCACGACGGAAACGAAACGATACTTAATGGAATGCGTGTCAGCACAGCGATCAACGTCTTCGCAGATAATGTGAAATTACAGGCTTTACAATTCTAAACTCCAACTACGGCATATGGATGTATGGATCAAACAACAGCAGTATTTACAGCAACACAATAGAAAATGTCAACTATGCCATATCCATAGATTATGGAAATTACAACAAAATTTACAACAACAGTATTGCAATGTGTTGCGATTACGGACTCGATTTGATGTATTCAAAACACAACAAAATAATGAGAAACAACATTATAAAAACTAGTTACGGAATTAGCCTCTACGGATCTGACTACAACGTTGTTTACAAAAACAACATTGTACAGACTTGCCATGACGGAATAGCGCTATCTTGCTCGAAAAACAATACCGTAGATTCTAACAAAATTACAATATGCAAAGGCTCAGGAATATACGTTGGTTCTTCGAGCAACAACAGCATTTACAACAACTTTATCAACGAAGTTTTTGATGGAGTGGCTGTATCCTATTCCAAATACAACAAAATCCAAAATTCAACAATAATAAACTACTACGATTATGGAATACACCTCTGGAAAGCAACGTACAATAGAATTCTAAACAACATGATAGAGAACACACTAAAACTGAATAACAAAATAATGTATATCGGCTATTCAAGCAATAACACTATATACAAGAACAGCTTTTTTGATTATGGCAACGAGCTTTATTTTTACAACTCAAGCGATAATTGGCTATTCTTAAACAACTTCATAAATGCTACAATATACCAATATTCTTCAAATAGCAAGTTAAACACAACGAAAGTAACTTACATCTATCACGGAAAAAATTATACAAACTATTTGGGCAATTATTACAACGACTACAAAGGCAAAGATAGCAATAACGATGGAATTGGTGACACTGCTTACAAATTAGATTCTACTATTGATAAATACCCACTGATGGAGCCATGTAGATCATACCACATTGTCACCACATTGTCACATAGAATATACCAATTTTTTCTTTTTTAGCAAATTCAAATCGTCAAATTCGAAAAAATTACATCTTAATTCCACCTCTAACTGATCACTTTTCAGTGATCACTTTTAATTGACCACTGATCACAATTATCAAAAAGTAGATAAAAAATGAATGTGTTTAAAATACATATGTTCAGAAAAATGCTTCTATTAGCAGTGCTCTTAACAATACTACCTGTAAATGGTGTTGACATAAACATGCACATAAAAGCAAAAGGCGTTGGACATAAAAATCATGAAATCAACTTAGACTACAAGTACCTTGCCTTTAAAGACACTGGAAGAGGAGACGTAATATTGCAAAAAGAAGATAGAGAGCTCTACTTGAATGGTGGATTGTATCACAAAATGGATCTAAGCCTAATAAGCATGGGAGATAATAGAACATCATTGTGGAAAAACTCTGAATGCATTAAAAATTACGAAGTTGGTGCAGCAATTCATCTTTCATACAACGACGTAGAAAGGCTTGACAACTCCGAGTTTTTAAAGACGAATAACAAAACGCTAATGCATTCTATTTCCACGAAATTTTCTGGAAAAATGGGCATTGATGTTAAAGTTGTTAATACTACAACAAAGCATGCAATATTTGAAACACATGAAAAATTAATTGGACATTTTAAAATTGAGAGGGAGATGTTTGTTAAATGAGTTTAATGCTTTTCTAACCGTTTCTTTAAAAACAACCCACCTCAACCAATTTATAAAGCACAAAGAGCTTACAAACAAACTTTAAAGGATTTAAACAAATAATTGAACAGAAAAGATCTTTATCTTTTGCTTAACGGGAAAAACACAGATTCAACTAAATTTCTTTCCGAAAGGTTTTGTGTTCATCAA
>JAGGXN010000200.1 GCA_021163065.1 Archaeoglobaceae archaeon
GCTCTTAGCACCAACTAAGCCCAAGGAAAATAACAAAATTAGTAGAATTAACAATGTCGAATGAAGCTTTTTCATAGAAAAACTTTTACCCATGGTTTTTAATTTAATCGGTTGTTTGAATTTGCTTACAGTGCTGAAAGATATAAATAATTGATCGAATCATCAATAGAATGATAAGTGATAAGTGTTAATTGACAACTGCGATAGGTGTCAACAGAAAATTAAAAAATAGAGGTAAGTTACACATTCAAAAAATTACATCTTAATTCCACCTCTAACTTATCATTTTTCAGTGATCACTTTTAAATTTTCAGCTAAACAAATTGGCCAAGAAGCATTAATTCCTCCTATTTCAGAATTCGCATCTACTACTTTCTCGCTGATTTATTCAGACCTTGAATTATTGAATGTGTTGTTTTCGGTACTACAATTGTTGCTTGTAATAACACGTTTAATTCTACACTCAAACTTTTAATAACTCCATTGTAGTCGCCCTTAATGCATCGTGACTTGCATACCATTTATATAGTTGGCTTAAACTTTACTATTTCTTGTAACTGAAAACGCCACTATTTGTGAATTTCATAGAGCAAGCAATACTATAAAGACAATTCTCTCCGTCCACCCAGTCCTGTCAACTTAACCACCTCAAGTAATTGTAATAGAGCATAAACAGCTTACAGAACAACCTCCAGCATCTAACCGGCTTTTTAGCTGTACGAGCAGAAGAATATCTTTACTCGTTGCTTAAAAGAGCTAAATACAGCTTCAACTAAGCTACGCTTCCCGAAAGGTTTCGTGCTCGAAATCTAAACCTAAGCTCTCAAGAGCTCTTTTCAGCCATGGAGCTTTATCAACAACAAATTTAGGCTTGTTCTCACAGCAATTCAACACTTCTTTGATGAAGGACTTTGCTGTCAGATAGTTTCTAGTCGTATAGACTCTCATGAGAATTAACTCATTTCCCTCTAACATCTACAGCTGAAAAAAAACGTAGTATTTCTTCTTGTTAGCTTTAACAAACAGTTTCATCGATTGCAATCAGATTTCTTTGTTTTCTCTCTACTGTAATAGGTAATTTTTGCTCAAACTTCTTTATCCACTTCCAGATAGCTGTGTGAGAAACTGGATGAATCTCTGAAAGGGTTTTGGCTGTTCTTCTTATCGAAGAAGTTTGAATGTAAGTTGCTATTCCAAGAATCTTTACCTCAGTCGGTACCCTTTCTCTTTGAAAGAGATTTAGCTCCTCTATAAGCTTCCTAAGTTTCATCAAAATTTGTTGAAATATATTCTGGGATGGTAAAGTTTACGGGTCTCGTCCACCTCAAGACAAAATTTAAAAAATCTTAGATTTATAAATTATATGCAAAAAGCTAAACCTCACATAAAGCTTGTAATATTCGTTGTGATAACAATAATAAATATATTTTTAACCGCATTTGGCGAAATACATTACTCAAATGCTCCAGGTAATGTTGGATTCTACATTGCCGCCGCATTTATGATAGTGTTTGCTTTATGGTTTGGAATGTATGGCGTGATTGCTGCCTACGTTGGATGCTTTATTGGCTCGGGAATACCAAAAGGAATGCCACTAACATTAAACTTATACTGGTCACTCGCAGATGTTTGGCAAGTTTTAATTCCACTAATTGCCTTTAGATCTTTAAAAGCAGATGTAACACTGAATGTAAAAAAGGATGTGACGACCTTTCTAGTTTTTGGATGGTTAATAAACAACCTAGTTGGTGCTGCTTGGGGTTCAAGCACAATGGCAATTGGTAGATTTGTTTCTTGGGATGTTGCCAAAGACATATTCATAGGATGGATGATTAGCAACATAACAGTAACAATAGTAATTACCCCACTATTGCTAAGATTTGTTACACCATTAATCAAAAAATGGGGAATTTACATTGAAAAATATTGGTAAATTTACATCTTAATTCTACCTCTCAAAATAACCAGATTAGTTATAAAAAAAACACCTTTTAGCGTAAAGTGAACATTGATTTCAAATACATTCAATCTGAAAATTGAAATGATTTCAAGTCAAATTACTTTATAACAAATGCTACCTTAAAATTAGGTAGTCTTCCTTGACTCGTCTCTTACATAATATTCAACGCTATACCATTCTTATAACCTATTCTACAATAAATAAGATGGGGTTTCCTGTCAAGCTTATTTAACTGCTGTTTTTCAAAACAAACCACGATCAGAATTTCTAAATGAGCCGATACCAATTATTCTCACAGGCTTTTCTTTAGTCCCTGAAATGTTAGTGAAAAATGCATCTTTAATTGCTACGATCTAACAACATCACCAAGCCTAATTTGCAATTTATCCAACTAGTGTTTATCATAAATAGTACGTTGCTGCATTTGCAGTAGAAGCCAATAGTACAAGAATATAACCAACTCTAATATTCAAAAAACCAACTATGGGAGAGAACCACACACAATTAACAATTTCTCGGTTTTGGTATTATTTGAAAAAATTTAGAAATTAATTATTAGATTCAATATTAGTTTCTATAAGATATCTTCAACAATAAACATAGAGGGGGAGAGGTGGAATTAAGATGTAAAGCTATACGTATATTCAAAGACTATCAAAAAATAGGTAAACAATTATCTAAATATTTACAATGATTAAAGATGATAAATCTCCCTATAAATAAGTTTTAGTGAAAATGGAAAATTAATAATAAAAATAAATAGTAAATCTACTACGAAAATTAATAAAAAATAAGAAAAAAATAAGAAACTTTTAACCATTAGATAGTTTACAATACTCTTTCAGACTAATTTTTCGTTAATCAATTGTTTTATTGTAATAAATAATATATAACTACTATTTAGTAATTTCAAATGAACCCTTCTAATTACAAA
>JAGGXN010000218.1 GCA_021163065.1 Archaeoglobaceae archaeon
CAATGACTTTCAAACACTTCCTCGTTAACTTATATTTTTCTTCAATATGCATCCAAGGTTCTGTTGCTGAGCTTAAAGCGATAAAGCCATATTCCTTTCTTTTAGCCCTTTTGTAAAGCTCTTTTTCCAATAAAGTTGGTGCGTTGATTTTGACTGCCAAACCACGCTTCATATTTTCTCCATATTTGCTCCCTCGAATATAACAATATATGCAATTAAAATCGCAAAGCTGATATGGGTTTAGGGAATAATCGTCCAGAAACCATTCATCCCTCTTTTTGTGCTTGTTCAATACATTTTTAACAAATATCTTTCTAACCATCTTTATCAACCTTTGACTCTCCATTAGGCTTTTTCACTTCTTAACTCCCTAAGAGCTTCTTTAGCTATGTATTTTGCGCTTTTAGTTCCCATTTTTTCAATCTCTTCAGCCAATTTTATGGCTTTTTCGTTCAGGTGAGCATTTTTCTTTCCAATCTGCCTTAGCGCCCAACTTACAGCTTTCATAACATACCCTCTCTCGTCTTTAGCATCCTCGAGGATGTAGGGAAAGAACTTCTCAAACTTTTCATCACTTGCCTTCTTGTCGCTAATAGCCAACTTGCAATTAAAGCAAAGCCAGCTCTTTTTACAAACTCCCTTTCTCTTTGACTCCACTCAACTACCTTTTATATGCAAACTTCGTTCTCCAGAAAAAATTCATGACACATTGGTCGCACAAGTCCCAGTTGTCAAATCCTTGAACCCAATACTCCATTAAGTCTTCATAATCTTTTCTGGTTCAACAATCATGCTTGCCAAAATTCGCACTTCGTAGATATTAGTTTTCCAAAGTTCTAAAGCAAGTTCATGGTTCTTTCCAATTTTCTTAGCTAACTCTCTCAGCTTTGTCTTAGGGACTCTCAAAATCTTGGAGGAAGAAGTTATGCCATACCTTTTCATGCCCTCAACATTCTTATCTTTCCAATAGGTATCCAGAATCTTTAAAATTTCTTCTATCATCTGTTATCCCTCAACCTTGGAATTAAAAACGGCGTTCTCTTCTTATACTCTTCGTATTCTTTTCCGAACTTTGCTTCAAGCTCCTTCTCCTCAACGAGTTTTATGTATAACGCACTGCATAGCAAAAACAATGCAGTTATTATCACAGCAGATAGAGAATTAAGCCATAAGCTAATGCCCGAGTAATAAATCACAGATCCCAAGAGCATTGGATTTCTGCAAAGTGCATAAGGACCAGTAGTTACCAATTTCTGCGTTGGTATTACTGGAACAGGAGTTCCTCTACCGATCCTAAACTGAGCAAAACCACTCCATACTATGATTAAAAATCCGAATACGATGAAAAATGAGGCAATAATAAAATTAAAAGGTTCTGAAATGAGTTTTGGTAAATTTAGCTTTGTGTCGATAAAAGGAGATGCTGAAGCAAGAATAAATGGTATTAGCACAAGAAAGACCAATCCTCCTAAAATGAACCCTGCTATCTTTTGTTTTTTAGTGTATTTCCTTTTAGACCATTTAACGAATTTGCCTATCATAGTTACTCTTCCCGCGTATCATGGAACCTACAACAATACCAAAAACACCTCCAAGCATGCACATACCAAAATCGAAGATTAAAAAAGGTAAACTAACCAACACAGATTTCACTCCAAAGATGTTCCTCAATTCACCAAAAGCAACCTTTATTGGTTCTGTGATTGCAAACAACTGTCCCACTGTGAAAATAAGGAAAATTATAACTATAAGAAATAAGATTCCACAAATTACACCATCCTTAAGTTCAGCATCTTCGTGCAAGTAGGAAAAAGTTAGGCCTGCTAAAAGGCACATTGGAAAGTCAATGAGTAGGACATTTATTACCTCAAGTATTAACCAAGCTAGTCCGTCTATTGTCTTTAGTAAGATTTCAGCTTCAATTGGCATAGTAGCCAATCCTATAACAAAACCTACTATTGCAAATATACTTGAAATCATGAGGTATCTTATCCTATTTCCTCTTTTCATTTATTTCACCTAAAAAATTAAAATAGAGCACTAACCCTCATTTTTCTTTTTTTCGGCTCGAAAGCCTTAGCTGGGCATTGCTCGGCAGGCATATCTGCAGGTACTTCATGCCCAAAACAGTCGCCTTTCGTCTCGTCTATTGGCTTGTAGTATTTGCAATCTTTACACGTATATCTCCTTTCATCCATCTATTATCACCTCCTCTTCTTTTTAAATTGAAAAGATAGCTCTTGTCACAATCTTTACACACCACGAAGAAGAACAGTAAAAGAAAGCATAACAACTGAAAATAAATAACAATTCCAGTATTAAGCTGTATCCTAAGCTGTAAATTTTTCGTAATTATAAATCCCGTAAATCCAGATACTACAATGACCTTCTGACTATTAACCAATTTTACCACCCTTCTTCAACTTATTAAAGAATTCTTCGTCTTCCTGAATTAAAAACATGAGTTCATCCATCTTATCAAGCTTAATGAGGGTTAATCCAGCTCCATCTTTTCTTTTAAG
>JAGGXN010000137.1 GCA_021163065.1 Archaeoglobaceae archaeon
GAATATAGTCTATAAATTTTAAACTTTAACTGATTTTAATTTTGGTAAATTTCCAATATTATTGGACGAAAACCGAAAATTTTTTAAGAAACTTAAACTCACAATAGATCATGATATACAAAATGTTATTGCCTAGGTACAAGTACCCTAAAGCCTTCTGCACAGACGAAGAAATAATGATGGCGGAGGAAATAAAGAGATTTGTTGATAACGAAGTGATGCCAAAAAGGCACGATTTAGAAGGTGGGTGGCATAGAGATGAAAAAAAAGCATTGGAAACGTTACATGAGTTGTATGCAAAATGTCATGAGTTGGGGCTTACGAAGTCAAATCTACCGGAGGAATACGGAGGCCTAGGATTGTCGCCAGTTGTGAGGCAGATGATTAATGAAGAACTAGCTAGAGGTGATATTGGTTTAGCAACTATGGTTGGTAAAATACATTGGATAGTATCTTTCATGTTAGCAGCAAAAAGAGATGACTTGTTGAAAGAATTTGCTCCATATATTACAGGTGACGAGGTATGGACAGCTTGTGTAGCTATAACAGAGCCCCATGGAGGGGCAAACATTGAAGACCCAGCTTTTGAATTTAAAACTATAAGAACTAGAATCAAATCAGATGGGGATGAGTGGGTGATTAACGGACACAAGATTTGGCCAGGTCCTGGTGGACCGGCTGAAAGATTTAAATCAAAATGGTTGAAAGGACATTTAGGTTACTGGACAATTGTGACTGAAGATCCTGCTAGAGGGGTTGAAGCTGCCGCGATGGTGTATGTACCTCCTGATGCAGAGGGTGTAAGATTTTCCTCACCATTCGAAAAATGTGGATTTTGCTGGACAGATGAGAATGTTGAAATTTGGTTTAATAATGTGAGGATTCCGAAAAAGTATAGAATAGATACAAAACCTGGAGAGGGGGCAAACATAATTAAAGGATATGTAATCGGTCTTGGAAGACTGGCTGGAGCTGCCAGACTTACTGGTTTAGCTCAAGCATGCTTGGAGATAGCTTTAGACTGGACGGGTGGTAGAGAAATAGCGGGACAACCAGTTAGAGAGAGATCAGCCTTTGCAATGATCTTGGCTGAGATGGCCAGGATGATTGAAGTATCAAGACAATACTACCTAAGCGTTACTTGGCAGGTAATGCATCCAGACATATATGGCCCACCATGGTCTTCAGAGATGATTGCCAAGTTCTCTGCCGCCCGTTCATTTGCTGCTGATACTGCTGAGTTCTGTGTAAACAAAGCTATGGAATTGATGGGATCTTATGGCTATGCTTACGAGCAGCATGTTGAAAAATATTACAGAGACTTTAAGATTGTTAAAATGTGGCTTGGAGGGGCTCAAAGAGATAGGTTGGATATAGCTCAGGGATTGTACGGTCCGTTCAAGTGGGCAGGTATTGAGGAGTGGGAGAAAAAACAAGGTTTGTGATAATGAGGTGATAAATATGAAGATGTTTTTATTGGATTTTGGAAACTTACAGGCTGAAGATGGGTGGTTTTTTGAAGCGGGACATTGTGCAACCCTAAACAATACCCAACCACCGCATGCTTTGAGAGTTGCTTCAATGCAGGGGGTACTAATAGATCATCCAAAAGATGGTGTAATAATCTATGAGGTTGGTCCTGCACCAAACTTCAAGGAGCTTTGGCCTGATCCTGTTTTTCAAGTATTTCCGATAACAAAATACGATGATGAAAATAGACTTGACACAATTTTGAAGAAAATGGGATATAGTGTTGAAGACGTTTCGGCAATAGTGATAGGACACCTTCATCTTGATCACGCTGGTGGGCTTGAGTTCTTTAGAGGGCTTGATGTGCCAGTTTATGCTCATGAAGAAGAAATCAAATATGCATTTTATGCTGTAGCGACAAAAGATGATTTTGGTGCTTATTTACCTCACTATCTTGATCCAAGCTTCAACTGGAAACCAATTCACGAAGAAGAAGTTGAATTATTTGAAAACATAACATTCTATCACTTACCGGGACACACTCCAGGGTTAATTGGTATGAAAGTGGACCTCAAAAATTCGGGTAGCTTCTTCTTTACCTCAGATTTGGCATTCTTCAAAGAGAACTACGAAAATGAGAGTCCATTGGGGTGGCTCATGAGAGACATGGCAGCATGGCGTAGGAGTATTAGAAAGGTTAAGGCTATAGCTAAGAAATCAAATGCAAAAGTTGTATTTGGACACGATCCAAACGTGTTTAGGTCGTTAAAGCTTGCACCGGAATATTACGATTAGTTATTTTTGTTTTTTATTTTATAAATAATTTATTTTAAAGGAGAATGTAAAAATGAGGATTGTAAGAATAGATTTAATAAGCCAAAAGATAGGATTATCAGAAATACCTAAAGAATGGGAGAAAACCTACATTGGTGGTAAAGGAATTGCAACAAAACTACTATTTGAGCTCCCACAAAAAATAGATCCCTTATCTCCTCAGAATATACTTATATTCGGAATTGGTCCAGTAAATGGAGTTAATTTATCTGGGGCATCAAGAATGACTTGTGTTTTCAAATCACCCATGACGAATGGATATGGAGAGTCACAGTGTGGGGGATTTTTAGCTCCTGAGTTCAAAAAGGCAGGTGTAGATTTCTTGTACATTACTGGGAGGGCAGAAAAACCAGTCTATTTGCTTATCGAAGATGACAACATCGAAGTCAGAGATGCATCGCATCTTTGGGGGAAAGATACGTTTGAAACTGAGGAAATTCTCAAAAAAGATCATAAAGGAGAAGTTCTATGCATAGGACAAGCTGGAGAAAATCTTGTCAGGTTTGCATGTATAAGCCATAGAAAAGGTAGGCAATTTGGAAGGGCGGGGGTTGGAGCTGTCATGGGTTCTAAGAATTTAAAAGCGGTTGTGGTGAAAGGGAGTAGCAGAGTTGAGGTTGCAAATCCTGAAGAGCTTAGAGAATTCAGGAAGTGGCTAATAAAAACCGCAAGAGAAAGATTGCAAAGTCTTACTAAGTATGGAACTCCCGGAATAATGTCCTTAACAAACGAAGCAGGGGTTTTGCCAACAAGGTATTGGACAAAAGGCAGCTTCGATGGCTTTGAAGACATTAATGCTGAAGCCTTATCCAGATACGTAAAAAAGCATACGGCATGCTATGGCTGTGCAGTTGTATGTGGAATAATTTCAAAGACAGAAGATGCAGAAGTTGAGGGACCAGAATATGAAACTCTTTTTGCTTTAGGTTCTTTATGCGAGAACAACGATTTAAAAGCGATTATTAAAGCTGCTGAGCTTTGCGATAGGTATGGCATGGATACGATAACGACCGGAAATGTAATAGCATTTTTAATGGCTTGTAGCGAAATAGGAGAAGTTGAAGAAGACATTAAGTTTGGTGATAGCGAAAAAATAATCGAGCTAATTAAGAAAATAGCTTTTAGGGAGAGAATAGGTAATATATTGGCTGAAGGAGTTAGCAGAGCTGCTGAAATTCTAAAAGTTTCCGTTGAGCCAATCCATTGTAAGGGGCTCGAACCTCCAGGATACGATCCCCGCGGACTTTTTGGAATGGCTTTAGGCTATGCAGTCTCGCCAAGAGGTGCATGCCACATGCGTAGCTGTGCATATAGGCCAAATTTAATGGGTGCTGTTGATAGAACATCGCCTAAAGGACAAGCAGCATTGGTGAAGGAACTTGAAGACATGTACTGCGTTGTAGATTCATTCATTCTCTGCAGATTTGTATGTTTACCAGTCATAGGTCCAATTCTGTGGGAAGAATTGGCAAAACTTTACTGGATAACTACCAACGAGCCAATTACGGTTGAAGACCTTAAGAAGGCTGGTGAGAGAATATGTGATCTTGTTAGGGAATTTAACATTCGTGAGGGTGTTAAAGAAGATAAATTACCAAGTAAATTCCTAAAAGTTACATTAGAAAAAGGTATGAGTGAAAGAACGTTGGTTAGTGAAGAAGATTTTAAAGAAATGTTAGAAGAATATTATATACTAAGAGGTTGGAAAAGAGGTGGTAGAATTGAATGAAAACTTGGTTGAAATGGCTAAAGATTTGCTTAAAGGAGCTGTGGACTTTCATGTTCACGCCTATCCTGATACTGTACAAAGATGCCAAGATATGGTAGAAGTTGTTAAACACGCTGCAGAATATGAAATGAAAGCAATAGTTTTCAAAGATCATAACACAATAACTGCCGATAGGGCATATATTGTTAATAAAATCGTTCCAGAAGTTAAATCGATAGGTGGAATTGCTTTAAACTATTCGGTGGGTGGTTTGAATCCTACTGCTGTTGAAGCTGCTATAAAGATGGGAGCAAAAATTATATGGATGCCAAGTATTGATGCAGCTTGGACAATATACCAAGTCCATATAAATAAGGTTGGCAAATGGTTAAAACCATTTGTTAAGATTAAAGATCCAAAAAGAGGGATTAGCATTTTAAAAGGTGGGTTAAGTGGAAATGAACTTTTACCAGAAGTTAAAGAGATTTTAGCAATTATCAAAGAATACGATGTCGTTTTGGATATTCTTCACGTCTCCCCTAAAGAGAGGAAAATCATTGTAGATGAGGCTAAAAACTACGGTATTGAGAAAATAGTTCTTACGCATCCAAATTGTGATATTGGTTTTGCTGGTATTGATGAACAGAAAAAATTAGCATCTGAGGGAGTTTACATGGACTATGCATTTCTCCCGTGTATGCCGATGTTTGATAGACAAAATCCAGCCATTATAGCTAAAATGTTTAAAGCAATTGGTGCTGAACGATGCTTATTGTGCACAGACTTTGGACAACTAGTAAATCCACCGCCGGTTGAGGGATTAAAATTATTCATTTTACATCTACTTGCATGTGGTATTTCAAAAAAAGAAATTGAAATTGCTGTGAGAGATAACTCTACGGAGCTTTTAGATCTTAAATAATTGGATTTTTAATTTTTTAAAAATAAAATAATAGAAAATCTACTTTACTCTCTCTGCAAATCTTAGCTTGCACTCCACAAAGCAATTGTACATCTGCTATTTGAACAGTCAATTAAGTGACTGAATATCCTATAGCAAAGCAAAACTATGTTATCAAACAACTACTGCCTCAATCATTGAAACTTTTTTCTGTTTATGATAATAACTATAGAAATAAGGCATTTAAAAAAGATTAATGCAAAAATTAATGATTTACGGCAATTCTCGAGTGTGTTTACGCAAGGGCGACTATCATAATACATGTTCTATGTATCTCTTAGTAGAATTCTTACAAAATTAAACAGTTTAGCTAAATACTTACAAATTAACATAATACATTGAAAAATTTTATAAGTAATCAGATCAAATATTGTATATGATCAATCCGCAACTCTTAACGCTAAATAGATTTGAAATAAGACTTGCTGGTAAAGGGGGGCAAGGACTAATAAAGTCTGGACTTATTTTAGCTGAGGCTCTTGCTGCAGAGGGTAAAAGGGTGTTGCAACTTCAAAGTTATGGGCCTGAAGCGAGAGGTGGAGCTAGTAGGAGCGACGTAATCATAGGTGATACAAGCTATCCTGGTGTTGTGTCCTTGGATGTTCTTGTTGCATTAAGTCAGGAAGCTTACGATAAATACTTGCACCTTGTAAAGCCAAATGGAATTGTGATATTCGATTCTGACTTGGTAAAGCCAGTTTTGATTGAA
>JAGGXN010000027.1 GCA_021163065.1 Archaeoglobaceae archaeon
ATACATATGTTTTTAAAGTTTTAAATCACTTTCGTCCCAGAATTATTTTGATTCTCTTCTCAAACTTTTCTTAGCTCACTCCCCCCCTCTATTGAGCAGTAGATGATTGTGCGGACAGTCCTGAAACTTTTAACGAAAAATTTTATTTAGTTCTTCTAAAACAGCAGATGTGAAAGTATCAATTGTAGGCAGTGGCTATGTCGGCATCATAACGGGCTTAGGCTTTGCTGAGTTCGGAAACGAAGTCGTTTTTGTAGACTTGGATGAAAGAAAAGTTGAAAAGATAAACAGATATGAACCACCGGTTTATGAAAAGGGACTTAAAGAACTCATGAAGAGAAATTTCGGGAAGTATACAGCTACAACAGATTATGATAAAATGGTGGAAACAGATTTAACTTTTATGTGTGTGGGAACCCCATCAAAGGAAGATGGATCGACAGATCTTAAGTATGTGGAATTTGCATCAAAAGAAATTGAAAGAGCACTTACTAATAAGGATGATTTTCATGCAGTTGTTATTAAAAGCACGGTTGTTCCAGGAACGACAGAAAATGTTGTAAAACCGATTATTGAGAAGGAATCTGGTAAAAAAGCTTTCAACGATTTTGGTTTGGCAATGAATCTGAGTTTTTAAGAGAGGGAAATGCTGTTCACGATTTTTTTAACCCTGATAGAATCGTAATAGGTGTTAAGGATAAAAAACTAAATCAATTTTGGAAGAGTTGTATGAACCGTTCAAATGTCCCAAGTTAATTACAGACATAAAAACTGCTGAGATGATAAAGTATGCTTCAAACGCATTTCTTGCAACTAAGATATCTTTTGCCAATGAAGTCGGAAATATATGCAAGAAGTTGGAAATTGATGTTTACAAAGTATTCGAAGGTGTAGGGTTAGATCACAGAATAAATCCAGCATTCTTCAGAGCTGGAATCGGATTTGGTGGGAGTTGTTTTCCAAAGGATGTTAAAGCTTTGATTAGAAAAGCTGAAGAGCTTGGTGAAGATCCCGGGATATTAAAGGCAGTCATTGAAGTTAACGAAAAACAACCGCTAAAAATGATAGAATTGCTGAAGAAACATGTTCCTGATTTAGCTAATAGAAAAATTGGTGTGCTTGGATTAGCATTTAAACCAGATACTGACGACATAAGAGAAAGTAGAGCAATATCGATAATTGAAGCTCTGCTGAAGGAAAGAGCTGATGTTATAGCATACGATCCTAAGGCGATGAATAATTTCGCAAAGGTATTTCCGCAAATTGGGTATGCCAAGTCTGCTCAGGAAGTCATTGATAAATCCGATGCTGTTTTAATAGTTACGGAGTGGAAGGAGTTTGAAGAGTTGAGTTATAAGGGTAAAATCGTAATAGACGGTAGAAGAATTGAAAAAGCTATGAAAGATGCACAAATATACGAAGGAGTGTGCTGGTGAGAAAAATAACCAGAAGGTTTAAGTAAACAAAATTTGGATTTGTAAACATGAATGTAATTTCTGTTAGATCAACTTCTGATTTAGAAAGGAAGATTAGAAAGCTTATGGAATTTGAAAAGTCCGATAAATCATCAATAATTAGAAAAGCTCTTGAGAAAGGTGTTAACGAAGAACTTAAGAGGTTAGCCTTAAATCTGTATATTGAGAGGAAGGTTTCGCTGGCAAAAGCAGCTGAGATCGCGGAGATATCGACAAGAGACTTACTTAAACTGATTAAAGAAAGAGGATTATCGCTCAACATAACGGTTGAAGATTTAAAGAAAGATTTTAAGGAGGCAATGAAGTGAAATGGATTTTCAATTCAACGCCGTTAATATACTTAAGCAAGGTCAGTTTGAGCTGGATTTTTGAAGAACTTGAAAGTGAAAAGACAATTACAAAAACTGTTTATCTTGAGGTTGTAGCTAAAGGAAAAGAGAAAGGAGAAATTGATGCTTTCATGATTGATGAACTGATAAAGAAGGGTGTTTTTGAAGTTGCTGAAATTGAACCGATAGGTTGGTTGAGAAGTGTTAAAGAACTACACAGAGGTGAGATCGAAGTTTTATCTTTGGCAAAGGAAAAGAATGGAGTTGCAATAGTTGACGACAGTATAGCTAGAGAAATGGGGGAAATTTTGGGAGTGGAAGTTTATGGAACTCTTTATTTGATATTCCTAATGTTAAGAAGAGGTAAGATTGACAAGAGAACAGCTATATACAAAGTAAATGAGATGATTAAAAAAGGATTTAGGCTAAGCGTTGAAGTTTACTCTGAGTTTTTAAAGCTTTTAGGAGGAGTGAATTATGAAAATTAAAAAGGCTGTAATTCCAGCAGCAGGTTATGGCACGAGGATGTTGCCTATAACTAAAGCTCAGCCTAAAGAAATGGTACCAGTTGTTCATAAACCTGTGATTCAATATGTCGTTGAGGAAGCTTACTATTCTGGCATAAGAGAGATTTTGATAATAACCGGAAAGCATAAAAGAGCTATTGAAGATCATTTCGATAGGAGCGATCTGCCGATGAAAGATAAATACACAGAAGAACTGGATAGAATTTTGGATGAAGTAGACATATTCTTTGTTAGGCAGAGGGAGCAGAGGGGGTTGGGTGATGCTGTAAGGTATGCCGAGGCTTTTGTTGACGAT
Organism: Archaeoglobaceae archaeon; assembly: GCA_021163065.1. Taxonomy (GTDB): domain Archaea; phylum Halobacteriota; class Archaeoglobi; order Archaeoglobales; family Archaeoglobaceae; genus B5-G16. The sequence continues at coordinate 2,627 of JAGGXN010000027.1, forward strand.
GAGCCCTTCGCTCTACTGTTGGGAGACAACATCACGATTCCGCCATGCACCAAAATGTTGATGTATGCTTTTGAAAATATAGAAGTTCAATTATAGCAGTTGAAAAAGTTCCACCTGAGAGAATATCGTTTCATGGTGTGATTAAGGGTGTTGAAATTGAAAAGGGAATATTCAAAATTGAAGATTTGATTGAAAAACCGAAGGTTGAAGAAGC
>JAGGXN010000168.1 GCA_021163065.1 Archaeoglobaceae archaeon
CAAAAAAGCCCTCTCCCGGCTCAGTTTATCCTCTGTTAAAGGAGCTAACAAATTCAGGTTTTTTGAATGTAAGAGCTGAGGGCAAGAAGAAGGTTTATTCCATCTCTAAGAAAGGCAGAAAGGTTCTTGATGAAATTTCAATGCAGGAAAAGGAGGCAATTTTAAGAAAAATCGATGTTTTGAAGGATTCGGGAATTATAAGTGAAGATGAGGCTAAAGAAGTGTTCCAACTTATTAACTTTAAAAGAGAGCTCTGGGTAAGGTTATTTGAACTAAAGAACTGGATGCGCTTCTTAAGGACAATTTCAAAAGCGTTTGAGAATTCGAAGGACGAAGTTGAGAAGATTTTGGATGAAACGATAGAGAAACTTGAGAAGATTGAATGAAGGATTGGATAAATTATTTTATCTAGTTTGTTATTTTACCTCCTCAACTTTGTCACAGTAGCATATCTTGCAATCTCACTTGTTTTTATTGAAAGCAAATGCTTCTCATCCCCTCCACCTCCATAAACCCTGTCATTCTCAAGAACCCTATCATCAACAAAAACTTTGCATTCATGTCCTATTGGCGGCACACCGCCTGCTGGAAATCCTGTTAACTTTAAAACTTCATCTCTCTCAGCAACTCTTACATTTTTTCCAATCAGCTTCTCAACCCTTCTTAAATCAACGGATGATGCACCATCTACGATTGCAACTATAGCTTCATCTTCTGCTACAAGAACGATGGATTTGATTATCTGCTTCTTACCACACTTCATTTCTTCTGCAGCCTCTTTTACGGTTGAGGCTTTTTTGACTTTTACGATTTCTGCGTCAATTTTCCTATCTTTTATGTATTTTTTTAGCCATTTAACGTCTTTTGTTACGTCTTTCATTTTATCCCCTTCATTTTATCCAATTCCCGTTTATTGGAAAACAAATAATAAACGCTACGCTCAAATAACGCTCAACCACTCACAACGACATCTTTAAAGAGTATGGATGGCGTTACCGTATTCTCAAACTGTCTTACATCTTTGCCAAACCCCTCTATTTTCCTTAGGAATTCATACACGTTTCCGTAGATCATTGCCGTCTTTATGGGAATTCTGTCTTTTGTCAAAACAGCGTTCATACATTCTAAGCTAAAATCTCCGCTAACGGGATTTGATGTGTGAGAACCTATGAAAGCGTGGACTTCTAAGATTTTATCTCCATTCAATTCATCCAATTCAAACTTGTCTTTAAAGTCCAATACAACGTTTGTTGGGGCAATAGTTGGATAGGAACTCAACTCCTCCCTATAACAGTTTCCCGTTGCATCAACACCTAACTCCAAAGAGTACTTAAAATCCGTCAAAAACGACTTAAATTCACCCTTTTCAACGACCACAGTTTTTTTAGTGTCAATGCCTTCATCGTCAAAAGATGACGTAAATAAACCGCTTTTTAACTTTCCATCATCAATAATTGTAATCTCACCAACTTCATCTCCAATCTTTAATGCACTTCTCCCCTTTAAAAAGTTCTCAGCGGAAAATGCTGGATACAAAGCGAAGAACAGAAGTTGATGGACTGCCATAGGCGATAACACTACATCGTAAATTCCCTTGTTTAACTTAACAGCCTTTAATCCATCTAAGGTCAATTTTGCCGCCTTTCTTGTCATCCACTCAAAATCCACATCCATCTTTCTACTTTCCTGAATCTCGTAACTGCTACTATCATCCTTAACAACCTCAACCAATCCACCAAACGATGTTGAAATTTCATAACAATCTAAGCCCGATGAATTTACAATTCTCACCTCACTCTTGCCAGCTTCAATCGTTGAATTGGCAACACATCCAAACTCTGAGATCGTGTTTAACACAATATCTGCTGATTCAAGCATCCAATTATCAGATTCTTCAAACTTTCTATCATAAATCCCCTCAGCCTTTTTGTGTCTGCTAAAAGCAAATTCATCGATCTTCTCTTCAGAAATTCTTGCAATCTTCATTGCATTTTTACATGCTTCAATTAAATCGTTTCCCGAAGCAAATCCCAACTTACCGTTAACAACGACTCTGACAGCATAACCTTCCTCTAAACCCTCATTTACTGACTTTATCTTATTGTTTTCAATTTTTAAAATCTTTAAATGCTCTTTTGCATTGAAAATCTCCCAAGCATCAGTATTTTTCTCAAGAAAGTTTATAGCCTTATTCATTCAAGCACCTCCGACAAAAGCCTTAACTAAGGACGGTGGTGAACCGTCTGCAACAGGCACAAGCTGTCCAGCCTTACCGCAAAATCCCGGATCAAACCTTAAACCCTTACCAACCTTTATCGAATACAGAATGCTCAGCGTATTACCGCTCAAAGAAACATCCCTAACCATATCGGTAATTTCACCATTTTCAACGATGTAACCGTATTGGGCGTTAAAGTGGAAGTAGCCTGTTGCTGGATTTGTTTCACCACCCCTCGAACCAACTAAGTAGATTTCTGCATCTTCAAGCAGTTCATCAAAGTTATATTCCCCTTCGTCAATGTACGTGTTACTCATCCTAACTAAAGGCTCATCAACTCCCTGCGCTCTTGCATTTCCAGCTTTACCATTGAGTTTTGCAGCAGTTTCTCTAGAATGCAAAAAGCTCTTTAAAATTCCATTTTCTATTATAGCCTTCTTTTCAGCCTTTACACCTTCATCATCAAACGGATAAAAACCAAATTCTTGAATGTTTGGATCGTCATAGACATTTACACTCTCATCTGCCACCTTCTTGTTCAACTTATCGGCAACGATGCTTGAATTTTGCAATACGTGGTCTGCTTCAACTGCATGCCCAAAGGCTTCGTGTATAAAAACTCCGGCAAGCGAGGAATCCATTATTACGTTCATCTCGCCCGAAGGTGGCGTTTTTGCGTTAACGAGCTTGTTTAAAACGTCTTTAACCTCTTCTGCCAACTTAAAAGGCGTATCATCAAACACCTCAAATCCTGCAACCTTTAAAAGCCTCTTAGAGTAAAATTGCAAGGTTTTGTCTTTTGCAAAAGCGTGTATTATTATGCCAATTCTTGGCACCTCGTAATAGACTTCGCTCCCATTTGAATCTTTGTAGGAAAATTTTCTTACGTTCTCCAAATAAGCTATTCTCGTACTCACAATTTTTGAATCCTTTAAAACGTTTTCAACATCTTTTAACAACTTGATTTTCTCCTCAATATCAACATCCTTCGGATTGATCTTTGCTTTAAACACGAATTTACCTTTACTTTTAACATCAGCAACATCAGCATCTCCTTCGCTAACAACGTTTTTCTCAGCAAGCTTTAAACCAGTTTTATCATCAACATTTCCAAAAAACAAACCCCAAAAACCGTTCTTTAAAACCCTAAAGCCTTTAGACTTGGAAAAATCGTACTTCGGCTTTTCAACAACCCCATTTTCGAGATTGATTGACAAACTTTCACTACTTACTTCCCTTATGTCGTAAAATTGAACCATACAAAAAAGTATGTTGTGAGTTTAAAACGGTTTACATTCGTAGTTTTATATTAAGTTTTGAGTGCCCGCTTGTTATACGCAGTTAGCGAGGGATGAAATAGGTAACTTGTACCGGGTTAGTAAAGTCGCTCCTTATCTTTTGTGGCTGTTGCACTGTTTTGTTGCGGTTGCAAAAATATTGTCCTACTCCTTTTGAAAATCTTGGGCTGTGGCACGTTTTTTACCGCCTCTCTATCCATTCAAAACCAATTTTAACATTTCCATCCCATCTGCCATTTTTATAAATGTCTTTAACATACGAATCATCAAAGTCTGTTTTTAATAATTCTATGAATGTTCTTCCCAAGCTTCCAAGAATTGCTTTAACTCCTCGCCCTTCAATTCGGTAAAAACAACCACATAATTCTGTATCCAGTCCATTTATCAAGGCTGTTTTAACACCTTCAGTAAAGAAGTACCTATACTTTGCTCCTGGAGTAGACCAATAACTTTTGCCTGCAAAGAAGCCATAAACTCGTGCTGGTCTTTCTTGCATTAGAAGATCTGCGATAACATCTGTTAGATCCATGTTTCTCCAATGTAAGGCTATTTTTCCCTCCATCTTCGCATCATAACTCTGTATTGGCTCCAATGCATCTACTATTCCATAGCCTGCAGATATTATAATTAGTCTAAGTTTACCTGTTTGGATTGATTCAATGATCTCCTCTTTGTAAGGTGAGAAGACTTCATAAGGGGAGCCGGTATAAAGATTGATGGCACTGGTCTTTGGGGTGGCAAAGTCTATGCAGTGTTGCATTCCTTTTCTTCCCTCTAAAAGATTTTGCCATGTATTTGGCAAATCATTGTTAGACAATGTATGTTCAGGTTTTATTATCTCCCCTGAAGCGTATTTGCTACCACAGCAAGGGATAAAACAAACCACTTTATTTCTTCTTGAGCTACACAAAGAGGAAACTTGACTTCTATCGATCTTAGTTGCATTCAATTCAGATTTTGTTCGTATAAAAGCGGATAGCTTTTCAAAAACTTCTGAAATATTCAGATTTCTGAAATACTCTCTCAGCTGACTACTATTTAAAGTAGCAATTTGCCAGATCAAACTATCTAAATGGATCATTGTGATGCTTGGATAATGTTCCCTTAACATTGAAAGAACGTCTTTCCATGCAGCACGAATTTCTTGATCAGTGTCTTTAGCACAAAGTCCTGCAAATTGCGTAAATTTTCTTACTCTGGAATCTACTGGTATAGGAATACAGCTAAAATCAAATTTATATTCTTCTGACATCAGTAAACTTATACCCAAGCATTTCATGGCAAAACAAATAGTCTTATCCTGCGGTTTTTGCTCCATAACCTGAGCAAGTTCTTTCCAGACATCTAAAAAATCCACAGAAATTTTTTCGGGAGAGCTTTTCCATATTTTATTCGCAAGAGAGCTTTCTAGAAATTTTCTCAAACGCTGCACTTTTATACTATTTAATCGCTCCTTTTTGTAGAACGGTTTAAGTATGTCGAAGAGGTCTCTTGGTGAATTGGGAATTGAAGAAGACTCTAAAATTTTGCGAATCTCAGGCCAGTATACTTCCTCTGCTTTTC
>JAGGXN010000129.1 GCA_021163065.1 Archaeoglobaceae archaeon
ACTTTCTCGCCATCTTTTAAATCCACCTTTTCAAGGGTTTGAAAACTCCATTTTCGTATATTGCTTCTATTACTTTGCTCATTAATTTAGTTTAATCTTGATATTTCAAATATCTTTTGATGGTCAAGAATTCGAAGCTCTAAGGAAAGTTAGTGTTACTAATTTTTATTATCTTGGTTTTAACATTTGTAAACCCATTTCCATCTGTTACTTTCAAAGTTACAAAGTGTATACCCTTAGAAAACGTATGTTCAATTCTTTTTCCTTCCTTCTTTTCCCCATCTAGATCCCATTCGTATTTAATATAATCTCCGACAGCTTCAAAGGAAACTTTGTTTTCAGACTTTTTGTAGTTAAATTCAGCAACCGGCTTGCTTTGTCCATAAATAGCATAGACTTTTATCCCTGTTGGTGTTGCTATGTATATCTCATCGTCATAAACGAAGATGTCTCTCGCATTAAAATACTCTACTCCAACCAACTTTGGATTTGATAGATCTGAAATGTCGTAAATAACTACGTCGCCCTTTGATAGCAGTAGCATGTAATTTCCAATTATTTCGAGTTTATTAGCTCGGAAATCTAAAATTTTAATGTCGTTTGTTTCCACATCGATCCAATTAGTACATATATTTAATTTAGAGATAACAAAACCATCGCCATAGTGTATCAAATGATTTCCGTCACAATAGATATTTGGAGCAAAAACGTTGAAATTCATCTTGTCAACGACTATAGGATTACAAAAGTTGGAAAAGTCAAGTATTGCTATATCCCCACCATCTACTGATAATAACCCAAAACTACCTAACATGACAATTCTGATTTGATAAGCGTATTTTGATGGTACATTTTTTACAATAGATTCTTTAACATCATTTAAATTTGAAATGTCAAGAACCTTAAGTATTTCTTTTCTATTTGATTCTGAATAGTAAGAGTAAAATGCAAAATCTCCTACAGCATCTATTTCACCACTCCAACCACTTAAATAGTGCTCACCAAAATACTTTGGTTTCTTCAGATTTGATACATCTACCATATATATATTATATCCATTTATCAGCAGAAGTACATTATTTTTTAAAGTTAAATCTGACACTTCTCCAACATTTCTTTTTATACCAATTATCTCACCTTTTTTATTAAATATTATAAGATCGTTGTTTGCTATGACAAAAACATGATTTCCCGACACCAACAATGTTTTAGGATCATCAATGCTTATTTTCCCTTTAAATTTAAGTGGTGAAATCGGATTTTTTAGTAGCTTATAATTATTAAACGATTTCATTAAAGGAGCGTCATCGTAATTGCGAAGCAATCCGCTTCTCTCTAAATAATAGCGCCACGACGATATACCGTTTCCGTTCTTATCACATTTGTTTATGTCACTCCAATAATTACCTAGATAATTCACGTATCTTTTATTGTTATATTTATATTCATATAACATTAAATGAGGTGAGTAAAACCTACTTTCAGAATTCTCAATTTTCACGTCATTAGTATTGTCAAAATTGTTTAAATAAATCAGATTTCCAAATGAATTTGATAGTTTAATTCCGATGTTGTTAGATTTTATGTTGTTTCTCGTTATTGTGTTGTTATTCGAGTTTTCTATGCATATGCCTACATCAAAATCAGTTATCGTATTGTTAATGAGCTTTACGTTATTCGCTTTTATTAAAATCCCTACTTTATTTGACCATAATCCGTAACCCTTTATTGTAAAATTATCTATAGTTACATTTTCAGCGTAAATTTCAAATCCTTTAACTTCAGAACCGCTTGATTTCAATGTTAGAGGTTTATTTATTTTAACAACTTCATTGCATTTTTTGTTAAACACAAGTATTGTATCTCCAGACGATGCTGCATTTACTGCTTGTTGAATTGTTGAGTAATTATCTGGAACGATTATTATATTTGCTTTCGGTTTTACTTCTATCTCCAAACTCGAAAATACAGAAATGCCACTTCCATCATCATTATCTATTCTGCCAGTAACAGCTAAATTACAAATTCCAGTTTTTGTTGCCTTTAACGTTAACTTTAATAGTTCATTTAAGCTAATAGCAGTCTCATTAAGCATATCAAACAGATCAACAGCCCTAACTTCAACGTTACAGGATGGAATGGTTGAATTCTTTGTCAGTTTAGCCCATTCTGGGAATTGGATGTTAATAATTGGCAAATCAGATTTGATTTTTAGATTATAACCGCTAATGCTTGCATTGGTTAAGATTGTAACATTGAATGTATCACCCACGTTAACTTCTGTTTTTTCTGGGATTATTGTGATTTTAGTTGTATTTTCCGCTAAAGCTGGTGTAAAAAGAATGTAAGAAATCAAAAGAACCAGAACGAATTTACTTAATCTTTGCAGCCAAAGCATCAACATCTTTCTCATCAATTACACCATCCTTGTTGAAATCAAAACACTCAACTGGTTCATTCTCCTTTATCCAGTCTAAATATCTGTGGAATACTACAACGTCATTGTAATCTAATCTTCCATTTCCGTTTAAGTCTTCGTATAATCCATCGTTGTCTATGTCTTTAGGAAGTATGGAGTTTGGCAATGGATTTATATTTGGTTTAAAAGTCTCAAACGGTGGAAATTCTACTAAATCACAGGGTATTTTTTCATTACCATCTTTGAGCTCCCATACATATATGGACAAAGTATGTTCTCCATTACTAATATTATAGATGTCAATAAAAGTGCTATATTTCTGCCAATTAAATTTAGGAACATTAATTTTATCTATTTTATATATTGACTCATCTATTATTGAGACGATTTCAAAATTCTTTTCATCGGGATATTGATTTGCTATACGGATATTCAAATAAATTATGTATGGTTTGATTAAGCGTTGATTTTTGTTTTTAGTGGTTGTCTTCCATTTAAGCCCCTCGTCAAGAATTAAAATCAAGTCTGTAGACTTAGAAAATATTTTAACAGACTCGTCTGCTAAATTTATGGTTCCAGATGGAACGTATATTCTATAAGGTGTTTTATTGATGATGTACGTCGAATCAAGTTTTTTATTTATGACTGGGACATCTGCCATATTTTCTGATATCTTTTTCCATTCTACTTTTTTAGCTATTAGTGGCAATTTATCATGCTTATGTGAAATTAATTTAAGTTTTAAAAGATCTCCTGGATCATGAATAAATATCCAAGGATTTTTGGGATCGCTAGTGTTAATTTCATAACCAACTATCACCATCGCATGTTTCCAATTCCATAAATGTAACATAACAGGACGATTTTGATCAATATTAGACATAACATACTTAATTGCTTTATCTGAATTTTTCTTGTTCCAATATCTCACTTCAATATTCGGTGGAGATTTTTCAAGCAGTTCGTTATATGTTTTTCTAATTGGTTCAATTTCAATTAACGGTATATTTATCGCGACCCCTTCTTCTTTACTTTTTTTAAATATCCTAGCCATTTCCCAAGGATGGACCCAATTAAGACCCTCCATATAATTGGCAATCATAGTCAAAGATGTTAAAGCACACCAGCTTGTACCATCTTGATAATAATACGGAACAAATAGTATTTTACTTTTTATTTGTTTTATGTGGTAATCACTCACGTACTCACCCTGCTGATCTTTAATCCCAGAAGTCGGATACCAAGCAACGCATTTTCCATCTGACATTCTTCCAGCAGTAGTTTTAACGTAAAATCTAAATTCTCCCACTTTTTCAGGTTTTAGTTTGATTGTTACTGTATGCTTCTCATTTTTCTTCCAAATTCCTTTGTAACAACTAATTACTGGATATTTAAGAGTTAAACCTTTGTTTCTTCCATAATTGTATGTTAAATCTTCGTAAAATCCTTTCTCATACTTTTTAACAGTTAAATCGGTTATAACATCTACGCCACTTAAATTCGTTAAATCTGGAAAACCAACAGCTAAGGCTTGCCAGTAAGCGTCTTCACCCTCATTCCAAACGTCAATTTTTATTGTTATCTCATTCCCCAGCACTATGCTCGATGGATATTCAACCTTGAATCTTGGGATTGGATATTCAATAACCTCAACATTCTTATAACCAACCTTTCCTTCGTATTCAGCATCTATCTCTACTTTACCCTTCCTTAACCCTTCAAACCAACCATTGCCTTTAGACTTCAGAATGTCTGAATCTGAAGAGTACCATTTGGCTTTACTTGTCACATCCTCTTTATCACCACATTCGTAATAGGCATAAGCTTTCCATTGCTTCTCTTTCCCAACTTCTATTGTATTGTCACCAACAATTTCAATCTTTGTAATATTACCCTTAACTTTGATTGTCACAGCTTTGTCATTATTGTTTTCATTCAATTCATCTACATACCCTCTAAGATCGTATCCCTTTGCATCAGCGTAAAATTGCAATTCATGAATTCCACACTCGGCTTTCCAGTAGAATGTTACCGTTGCTGATTTTCCAGGTGGTAATATTTTATTAACGGATTTAGATTCATAGTTGCTCTTACTCTTCTTGTAAGTTACCCAAAATGCTGGAGATGAAGCGTATCCAGCGTTTTTAATTTCGACATCAATTTTAACATTCTCTCCAACCTTTGGATTTGTATTCGATAGTTTGATAAAGCTAATTATCAAATCGGGCAGTACTTTAACCTGCTTAGTTTTTCCATTGTTTTTCTCATTGGTCTCTTCAATCTTATTGTCTGGATCTACAACAGCTTTAACATTGTGTACACCATACTTAGCTTTCCAAAATATTCCAACGTGTTTTGTGCTGCTTCTCTCAAAATCAACAGTAGCAGATCCAACAAATTTATCATCAACATACAGTTTTACTTTAACATCTTTGATAGCTTCGTTACTTTTTACCTTAACAAATATAGGATTGCTTTCCCCTTCCATGAGTTTCTTCCAGTAGATGTCTTCAATTGTTAAATCTAGTCTGGAAATAACCTTAATGTACTTATATCCAACCTTTCCTTCATATTCAGCACTAATTTTAGTATTTCCCTTTTCCAACCCTTTAAACCATCCATTTCCTCTCGATTCTAAGATATCTGAATCTGAAGAAGACCATTTAGCTTTATTTGTTACATCCTCTTTCTTACACTCATAGCAAGCGTAAGCCTTCCATCGTTTTTTCTCACCAATACCAATTTCATCATCTCCCTCTATTTCCACTTTTGTTAACTTGCCCGTAACTTCCAGTTTCTTTGTCGATTCATTGTTTCTTTCATTGCTCTCTATCACTTTACCTTCAAGATCGGCTATAGCTTTGAATTCGTGCTTACCGCAAACGGCCCTCCAAAGAAAAGTTACGTCCTTAGTTTCTTTTGCCCTTAAAGACGTGAATCTTTTTGGTAATTCCTTGCCATCCACAAACAAATGGACGAAGAATCCTCTTGTATCAGCGTTCCCCTTGTTTTCCACACTAACGACAATCCATGTAGTTTTACCTTTCTCAGGTGTGGTTTTGAATTTGATATCTTTTATTGCTATGTCTGGACAATCAATATTGATTGTCTTTGTTTTAACATTGTTGTCTTCCCTCGATTCCTTAACCGCATTATTTTCATCCACAACAGCTTTAATCTTTAAGTCACCACAAACATCAACCTTAAATCTTACAGTCCTTGAAGTTGTGCTGCCAGCTTTGAGATAATTTATGCTATCACTAAACTTCAAAACATCATCTACGTAAATTTTTAAGTTGAAATTTCTGGCATCCCCATCTCCTTGATTTTTTATTCTAACAACTATCGAAGCGGTCCACTGTATTTTAGCATTGTAAACTTTTATTTCATCTATTGTTAGATCTGGACAATAAACTCTTACACTTTCAGTTCTATCGTTGTTGTACTCATTTGTTTCCTTTACAGAATTGCTAGCATCAACTTTTGCATAAACATCATGGCTTCCACAGAAAAGCTGGGGTGACGAGAAAGACAGCGTTATCGATGAACCTGCATTTAATCTGTTAACTTTATCAACAAGCTTTACGCCTTCAACCTCCAGCAAAACGTTAAACGGATTTACAGCATCTCCATCTCCCTTATTTTTCACCCTAACGTGTATTGTTATTGGCTCTCCCAACAACGGTTTTTCTGGAGTCCAGTAAATATCTTCAACAATCAAATCCGGGCATTTCACGTGTAGTTTAGCGGTTTCATCGTTGTTATATTCATTAGATTCGTGAATTTTATTGCTGTAATCAACTATAGCTTTAACATCCTTATTTCCACAAGATGTTGCTTTGTATTCAAAATTCAGCGATTTCTCTTCTCCAGCTTTTAAATTCGTATTTTTCTTGCCAATCAATTTACCATCAACAAATAATGCAACGTCAAATGTTGATGCATCAGCATCTCCAATGTTCTTGACTTTAACAAGAATATCTCTAGTTTCATCCACGCTTATCGATGGCAGATCTATTTCCTTTACAATCAAATCTGGACATCTAACATGTAAGGTTTTTGATTTCTCATTGTTGTATTCATTGTGTTCATCAACATCATCGTAATAATCAGCTTTAGCTTTAACCTCATGATCTCCACAGCCTGATTTTATGTTAAACTTCACGACTTTGTAGGATGATGCTGGGATAGGAGGTGTATAAGCTGTAATAACATTTCCAAGAATTAAGGCAGTATATGAGCTTGGAGCATCAGCATCTCCAATGTTCTTGATCTTTACAGAAATCTCTACATTATCGCCATATGCTGGTTGTAGTGGGTTGAAAATTATTTCATCAACAATTAGATCTGGACATCTTAAGTGCAGCTTAGCAGATTTTTCGTTGTTGCGCTCATTAGACTCATCAACGTCATCATACCAATCTGCTGTTGCTTTGACTGTTACATCACCACATCTATCAGCTTTCCAGTTAAACGTTAAGGTTTCAGTTTCCCCAACACTTAATGAACTAGTGTACTTAATTCCCAAACTTTCACCATCAACCTCAAGCTTTGTGTAAGATGAACCTGCATCCTTATTACCAGCATTTTTAACTCTGACATGGATTTTAACATTGTCTCCTTTCTTTGGATTTCCATCCCACCATATTTTATCTATCACTAAATCAGGCTTTGCACACCAGTCCATTGACACGTATTTTCTTGTTACCTGATTGTTATAGATGTAAACTGAGAATTCTTTTGAAACTCCATTTTTAACAAGCTTTATTGTATGCCACCCCGGGCATAAACAGATTTTAGCATAACAATCTCCGTTATCTGTTGCAAAGTAATAGCCGTCGATGTATACTTTGTAGCCGCAACACAATTTATCCCCTTCAGGTATTATTTCAAGCCATCCAGCTTTAACATTATATGATGCATAAATTGGATCGCATCCACTCTTTACAACCTTTATCGTTCTCTTTCCCGGTGGACAGCCAATTAAGCCTTTGAATTTATAGACTCCTGTAGAAACCTTACGAAAATTGCAGGTTAAATCTTGAGTTTCATCTGGTTTGTAGAGATATACCCTAAAACTTGAAGGATCGCAGTAAGAGTAACTCGAACCTGAGATACTTCCTGCTAGTGGTGTTGGTGTCGGCTCACGTTTACAAAATTTTACTGTGAAATAAACGGGTTCCCAAGGGCAATAAACTGATTTGTCTGTATAAACCTCACATGGACAGCATTTGGATGATGATGAGATTTTTTTAGCATAATGGTAAGAATTTTTCAATTCAATAGTATCATACTGTGTCTTAACACCATATACTTCAATATAATCACCAACATCTATATTGGAATCGTAGTATCCTTTATGCCCTAGTCCCGAATTATATTGGACTTTAATACTTTGACCTACACTAACAGGGCCAAAAATAACCTCTTTTATTTCTACAAGACCACAAAACTCTCCGCAGTATGCCCAACCTTTAAAAATACCTCTAAATTTAACCTCATTAGATGATCTGCCTCCATTACAATTCTTACACCAATTCTCATCTATCTCCCATCTATACGTGTAACCACAATAAATGTACCTTGTCTTTTGATAAGAACATCCATCTTTAACGAGTTTTATTGTAACAGTTTGTCCACAGGGAATGTAGAAAGCGCAATAACCATCTCCATTCTCTGTCAATTTGTATTTTCCATTAACATAGACTTTATACCCATAACAATATTTGGAGTAGATTTTAATGTAAGCAGAACCTAAAGCTCCAATCATAAGATCGTTTGTGTTGTTGATAGATTCATTGAAGGAATTGAAATCAACAACTTCAAAATCTGGATTGCCTTCAACATCTGAATTGGCATTTAATGGTGGATTAACAATTCCACAATTGCATTTAGCGCTAACACAAATTACAAGCGTACTAAGGATGAAGATGGAAAGCATGATTTTGAAAGCCCTCACACTTCCACCTTCTTGAAATCTATAATGATTTTTGAAACGCTTATTTTTAAATTTTGCGATTTAATGTATTCTGTGGTAAACTACCTAAGCATCTAAAAATTCAATCTTTCAGCTTTCTAATCTTAGCCACAAAAAATCCAGAAGTTTCGTGTTTATGCGGATAAAATCTTTTTGCTTTTCTTAACTCTTTGCT
>JAGGXN010000103.1 GCA_021163065.1 Archaeoglobaceae archaeon
CTCTTTCAACTCAGCGGTTATTTCACTCTCTTTAATTTCCTCGACATCTCTACATTTCTCTTCTAATAAATTTACTGTGTCGATCAGCTCGTTTAAAGCCTTAACGAGCATCACAACGTATCTGTCTTCTCTCCTTAACTCAAGATTGATTTTTTCCTCTGCAACTTTTATTGCAACTTTCCTTAAAGTTTGATAATAGTTCTTTTCTGATCCAAAAACTTTTTTTCCTAACTCTACTATTGAAAACGGAAGTGGAAGTTTTTCAAATTCATTCCAAGCCTCTTTAAATGATTTTAAAAAATCATTACTCACAAAAACTTCCCCATTTTTTACTTCTCCAAACCACACTTTGTACTTACTCAATTTCAGCACCCCTGTTTCTTGCTCTTGTAATAAAACTAACGCAATAAAGGTCTTTTTCTTTGAAATACGATTTTATTTCTTTCTCAACATCCTTTGCATTGGAATCCAAGATGACAAAAACTGAAGGACCAGTTGAACTCATACCAATAGCATATTCTTCCATACTGCTTAGCAAATCCCAGATTAGGTTGCCATATTGGTTTATTTCAGATCTTTTAAAACCTATTTGCTGAATCCTCCTTAAAGCTATTCCAAATTCATCTAAATCAGCTTCAACAACAGAAGGTAGCATCTTCATCAAAATTAAATGGCAAAGCTCTCGAACCTCATCTAGTGGTATAGGGCAACAGCTTTGAAACAGATTAATCTCTCTTTTACCATAAAAACCTTTTAATTCTGGAATTGCAACAACTATTTTCCAGTCTGGAAAGTCGTGTCTTGCTACAATTGGTGCCGGTTTCGCCTTACTTGCAGACGACGGCAAAAAATCGGATTTAATTTTCTTAGAATGTCCACCATCAACGATAAAGCCTCCAACTTTAAATGCATTGACGCCGATTCCAGAAGTGCCACCTCTCCCACCAATTTCTGCTATTCTGTCAACGTTCAAACCCAAATTATAAAGCTTATTGAAAGCCATTCCTACAGCCAAGGTTATTTGAGTGCCACTGCCCAATCCAACGTGATCGTAGTAGTCTGAAAGCACGTTAATTTTAATTCCTTTCTTGAAAAGGCCACCAAATTTTTTAGCAACATCCTCAAATCTTGACAAATTTATAGCTTTGCCCCCAACTCTTATATTTTCAGATTCTTCAAACTTTATCTCGACAAACGGCTCGTCTAAAGCTAAACCAACACCACCGTCTATTCTACCAATGCTCCCATTCAAATCGATTAAGGTTAAATGCAACCTTGAAGGGGTTCTAATTTTCATCAATTAGCCCTATCAAATTTTTAGTTAAAAAAGTTATCCGTACCTAAATTTTACAACATCTCCAATAACAATTAAAGTTGCACCTCTTACTTTCTCCTTTTTCACGATTTCTGTAATGTTTTTCAAATTTCCGGTTATAACTCTCTGATTTTTCAGAGTTCCATTTTCTATAACCGCAATAGGTGTTTCTGGACTTCTTCCAGCATCAATCAAATCCATACAAATCTCTCCCAATTTGTCCTTACCCATGAGGACAACAATCGTTCCATTAAAATTGTAAAATTTCTTTAAATCCTCTTTTCCTGTAACAACTAAAATGGACGAAGAAACGTTTGGATGTGTTAAAGGTATACCTGCAGAAGTTGGAACTCCATTTATACTGCTTACCCCAGGTATAACTTCGAATGATATCCCATGCTTTTTTAAAAACTCTATCTCAATTCCACCTCGACCAAAAACAAAAGGATCTCCACCCTTAAGCCGAGCAACAATCTTGCCTTCATCAACGTACTTTTTAATCATCCAATTTATTTCTTCCTGCCTTTCACAGCCTTTCTCATAATTTTCCTTACCTACGTAAACAAGTTCTTTACCCATATCTTTGATCATAGAGATTACTTCATCTCCTATTAATCTATCGTATAAAACAACATCAGCTTTCTCTATTGCTTTTACAGCTTTCAAAGTTAACAGCCCAACATCCCCAGGTCCTGCCCCTATTAGGTAAACCTTAACCACGCAGCCAATTTTTGTCTCTTGTAAAAAAATTTTCTATTCAATATCTTTTGTTAAAAAAGTTAGTGCAATCAAGAAATTAATAGAATTATAGATTAAAAATCAAAAATCAAGATAAATAAGACATGCTGCTTTAAATTTCGAAAATCTTATATATTTTCAGCAAAAGGTTGATCCATATAGGAGGTGAAGTGATGTCAGAAACACCTTTAGTTGATGAATTAGAAAAGGGTCCATGGCCAAGTTTTGTTAAAGAGATTAAAAAGACTGCAGAGATGATGGAAAAAGCAAAAGCTGAAGGTAAAGATGTTAAATTGCCAGAAACGGCTATGGGTGTCTTAAAACAGCTTGAGAGGTCTTATGAAGACAAAGTAACACACTGGAAACATGGCGGAATTGTTTCAGTATTTGGTTACGGTGGAGGAGTTATTGGTAGATATTCCGATTTAGGAGATGAGATTCCAGAAGTTCATCACTTCCACACAATGCGTATAAACATGCCTGCGGGATGGTTTTACTCCACAAAAGCCTTAAGAGGTATCTGCGATGTCTGGGAGAAGTGGGGAAGTGGTTTAACAAACTTCCACGGTTCAACGGGAGATATCATATTCTTGGGAACGAGAACAGAATATTTGCAGCCATGTTTTGATGATCTTGCCCACTTGGAAATTCCGTTTGACCTTGGAGGTTCTGGTTCAGCTTTAAGAACTCCATCTGCATGTATGGGTCCAGCTTTGTGTGAGTGGGCTTGCTATGACACCCTCGACATTTGCTACAGAATAACTCACGAATTTCAGGATGAATTGCACAGGCCAATGTGGCCATACAAGTTCAAATTCAAGTTCTCAGGTTGCCCTAATGACTGCGTTGCTGCAAAGCTCAGAGCTGATTGTTCAATAGTTGGTACTTGGAGAGATGAAATTAAAATTGATCAAGAGGCTGTCAAGGAATACGCGAAATGGATGGATATCGAAAATGAGGTTGTAAAACTCTGCCCAACAGGAGCGATTAGCTGGGATGGTAATGAGTTAAAGATAGATAACAAGAACTGCGTAAGGTGTATGCACTGCATAAACAAGATGCCCAAAGCATTGAGACCGGGAGATGAAAGGGGGGCAACGATTTTAATTGGCGCTAAAGCTCCAATGGTTGATGGAGCTGTAGCATCATGGGTAATCATTCCATTCGTACCTGCAGATGAAATATTTGACACGCTAACAGACCTCGCTGAGAAGATATGGGAGTGGTGGGACGAGAACGGCAAATACAGAGAAAGAGTTGCAGAGCTTATATGGAGACTTGGAATGAGAGAATTCCTCAAAGCAGTTGAGCTAGAAGCTGATGTTAGAATGGTTAAGGCTCCAAGAAACAACCCATTCATGTTCTTCGATAAAGAAGAGTTGAAACCGTCGAAGTATGTAGAAGAATTAGAGAAGAGGGGGTTGAGATAATGGCAACCGAAAGAAAAACAGATTTTGGGCCACCACGCCCAATGTTACATCCGGTAATTGAGAAAAATTATGGAAAATGGAAATACCA
>JAGGXN010000046.1 GCA_021163065.1 Archaeoglobaceae archaeon
CCCTTGTTATTATGTAGTGTGGAGCAGAAGTTGCTGAGATAACTACATCGCATTTTGTCATGAACTCTTCAAGTCTGTCAAATTTTACCGCAATTCCCCCTAGTTGTTTGGCTAATTCCCTAGCTTTAGAAAATGTTCGATTGGCAATTAAAATGGCATCAACATCTTTATTTACTATTGCTTTAGCAACCAACCTTCCCATTTCTCCAGCGCCAATTAGCAGCACTCTCTTTTTCTTTAAACTTCCTAACTTACTCTCGGCGAGCTCAACAGCAGCGGAACCAATCGAAACTGAGCCTTTGTTTATCTTTGTCAAATTTCTGACTTTTCTACCGACTTGAATGGCTTTGCTGAAAACAATATCTAGAATCTCCCTAATAGCTCCATGTTTTTTACATAAACTATAGAAATCCTTTAATTGACCAAGAATTTGGTCCTCACCAACAATCATCGATTCTAAACCAGCAGAAACCCTTAACAAATGCTCTAAGCACTCATCATTTAAATAGATATCAACTATTTCATTTTTAACATTTAATTTTTCAATAAAATTTTTTAAAAATTCCTTTGTGTTTTTTCCAACAACATAAAGTTCAACTCGATTGCAAGTCATTAAAACTGCACATTCATTTATTCTTGAATCTGATAAAACGTTCTTTAATAAATCTCCATAATTTTCAAACCAAACTTTTTGCAATTCCTCAATGGATGCTTTCTTGTGTGAAATTGTAATGCATGCGATTTCCATTTTATCCCTTTAGTTTTTCTAAGTCTTATCTATTTTATGCTTTTAAAGTTTGTCTTATTTTGGTTACAACTTCTAAGCAATTGATTAGAAACTTTAAAATGTCACAAACTAATATGTATATTCAAGGATTATGAAATTTAATATGTTGAGTAAACTATCAAAGTTCTTTCATCAGCTGATGGAAAAAGATACCCGTACATTGTAGAAATACGTCCAATGTTAGAGAAGTATTTGCTTAAAAAACAGATAAGACACATTGTTAGAACTGTCCACATAAAAAAGTGGCATAAAGTTCCGCATATTACTTTGATTTACAATTTTAGGCTAAAGAGAGCAAAAGATAAAGATATAGCAAAAATAATCCAAAATGTAGCTTCTAAATACAGTGTTATTAAGTTTTATTACGATGGTTTCGAACTTAGAAAGGGTGATGGAGGATACGTGCTTGCCTTTAAGATAAAACCCAGTTTTGAGCTAAAAAGACTTAGAAAGGAGATGTACAATAAATTGAAACCGTTTATAGAACAACGTCCAGATGTGTTGGATTTTAATAATGCAGACGAATTCTGGTTTCATGCAACTGTTGGATATAGATTATCGAAAAGGAATTGTGAGTTTTTACGGAGAAAGATACAGTCTTTTAAACGTACTTATTTTCCAGCATTTGCATTGAGAATAACTCTATTGAAAAATAGTAGAATAGTATACGAATATGATGTACCCACGGGCAAATTGCTTAATAGAGAAAGCTCCCTTTCGCGAAAATACTATGCTAAAACAGTGAAATCGCATAGGAAGACGCTTCAAGTTGAAGTTTCTGAACAATCCAAGAGTAAAAAACAAAAGATATGGCTTGTATCAGACATGCATTTCGATCATGCAAACATAATAAAGTATTGTGCTCGCCCCTTCGTGGATGTAAGGGATATGAATAAGGTTTTAATAAAAAATTGGAATACCTTGGTGAAGAAAGACGATTTAGTGTACTTCTTGGGAGATATGTGTTTTGGTAAACGCTCTATAGTTAGCTGGGTTTCCAAACTAAACGGAAGAATTGTTTTTATTAGAGGAGACCACGATAGGGAGAAAATAGGAGATGATTATAGAATTATTAGGTATAAAGGATATAGGTTTCTTCTTATTCACAACCCAGAAAGAGTAGAATCTTTTAATGGGTGGATTATACATGGACATAAACACAACAACGATTTAATTAATTATCCGTTTGTAAATGGTAAAAAGCAGACAATCAACGTAAGTGTGGAGGTAATAAATTACAGACCTGTATCTTTAGATCAAATCCTTAGTTTAAACCTCAATACAGTAAAGCGAATAGAAAGCGTAGCAG
Organism: Archaeoglobaceae archaeon; assembly: GCA_021163065.1. Taxonomy (GTDB): domain Archaea; phylum Halobacteriota; class Archaeoglobi; order Archaeoglobales; family Archaeoglobaceae; genus B5-G16. The sequence continues at coordinate 2,097 of JAGGXN010000046.1, forward strand.
ATATTAAAAAATAACTATTGAATTATATTATCGACATGTATTTTGAACTAAACAAAATCAGATCGAAAGAATTTTTTTGCTTTAAAATGAAAGGCAGTGATGAAAATCTTGCTAATAACAGGTAAACTTGCAGAGAGAGATGTAAGGAAGTACGGAAAGAATGCTGATGTTTACGTAGTTGATATAGACGTTGCAGCTTTTATAACGCCCTCACATTTAAAAAACATCAAATTTAACGGTTACGATTTAGTTTTAGTCCCAGGTTTAACCAAGGATTGTGATTGGGAAAGTTTTGAAAGGCAAAGAGGCGTAAAAATTAGGCTTGGCCCAATTCACGCTTATGATCTAAAAACAGTTTTAGATAATGTCGAAAACATCGAATTTAGCCATGAAATTCCTGCTTGCAGGCTTTTAAATTTTGTCAAGGCAAAGGAAACAATTGAGATGGTTGACAAAATCAAAGACTGTCGTTTTAAAATTGGTGATGTTAAAATTGGAGGGAGAATGAAAGTTGTTGCTGAAATCGTTAATGCAATAATGCCCAAAGATGATTTGATTCAGAGAATAGAATATTACAAGAAAAGCGGGGCAGATATAATCGATTTGGGAATTCCATTGGAATTTGATGTAGGTGAGTTGAAAAAGGCAGTAAAGGTTGCTGTTGATCAATGTAATGCATTGAGTATCGATACTTTCAATCCAAAAGCAATAGAGATTGGAATTAATAGCGGTGTGGATATGGTTATGAGCATTTCTTATAAAAACTTGAAAGCTTTGGATTACATTAAGAATGTTGCGGTTGTTGTAGTTGAAAG
>JAGGXN010000043.1 GCA_021163065.1 Archaeoglobaceae archaeon
GGAAAATGCAGTTTATAGATCTTGCGTTATATTCAGCAATGGTTTCAATCAAGAAAATTGTCTCAATAAGCATCTCATCGGGATTGTTTGCAAAAGAATTGAATAAAAACACATCTTTGCCTTCAACCTTAGATGACAGTCTTACATACTTTTCACCATCTGGCAGCTTTTCTACTTGAATGTAGCCCATAGGAAAACCTGTTAACTTTGAAACTTTAACAGCCAAAACGCCCCGACTTCCTGCTAATATGAGCGGTTTCATCAAATTCAATTCTTCTGCATTTATTTTAATTTTTAGGTAGATGACATAAACTAAAACATTGAGTTAACTTTATGCTCTATTCCTCTGGCAAAGATAGATAATCAATACCCATAGGTGTTATGGCAATTTCATCACCCCTTAATTTGATAAACCCAATTTCTGCTAGTATTTCGATTAATTTCAAAAGCCTATTGGGATCTAGCGAAATGTTTTTACTAATTTCATCGATTTTATGCCAATCACCATTTTCTAATTGTTCTAATATTTTATCAATAATATCCATACCCATCAAAGTTCTTACTGAAACTACTTATACTTTTTTATATCTAAATAGCTATGCCAAATATATAATTTGAACATATTTTTGTAAGTGTGATTTCGAGTTGATAGCATAGGAATTTCTTAAAACTCAAAATTTAAAAACAAACGTACGTTACGCTGCCAATGAAACTGAAGGCTGTGATTGATGAATACATGGCAAAGGTTCCTCAAGTCAAAAGATACTGTAAAGAATGCTTAAATGTTAACAGGTACAATGGAAACGTTGTTTTAATGGTTGTTGATGCATCCTTTGTTTCCTTGGGTATAAACTACTTCAAAGTTGTGATTCCAAAAGTTTTGGAGTTTAAGAATAAATTTATAGATACCGGAAAAATAAAATCGTTGAAAGATTTGTCTCAGCATAACATTGACGATCTAAGAAGAATCTGGAAAAATAAGAGAAGTTGGAACGTTGCAAAGGAAATCGCCTTGTATTTATCAAAAATAGATAAAGATGATAGAAGGGCTTTGATGAAATGGGCTAAGAAAAGCGAGCTTGAAAACTGGAAAGAAGATCCAATTGGTAGAATTAAAGGTGTTGGAATTAACACCTATCAGTACTTAAGGATGATGGGGGGTGTAGATACTGTAATGCCAGACAAGATTGTAAGGAAAGTCTTCAAAGAGATATTCGATGAGTGCAAATTGAAAATCCCGAAAGATGACTTGGAGTTTATCAAAGAAATAGAGAGAGTTGCCAAAATAACCGGCTATAAACCAATAGAGCTTTGCTGGATGACGTGGTTTGTTTACAATTTTGATTCAATAAAGTCATACGAATTGATTAGCAACAAAATAGATTTACTGTAAGCATAGTAGTAACATGCCCTACGATAGCCTTAGAGATTTTATAGAAAAATTAGATGGAGAGGGAGAGTTAGCCAGAATTAGCTACGAAGTAAGTCCAGAATTGGAGATAACCGAGATTGCAGAAAGAGCAGTAAAAAACAATGGTAAAGCTTTACTTTTTGAAAATCCAAAAGGTTATGATATCCCGGTATTAATGAATGCCTTCGGGACTGAAAAGAGGATGAAAATGGCTTTGGAAGTAAACAGATTTGAAGAAATTGGTGAAAGACTAATTGAGTTGACCAAATTCCGCCCCACATCATTTGTCGATGGAATTAAGGGTATTAGAATTGCCAAGGATTTAATGGCTTTCATTCCAAAAAAAGTTAAGAAAGCTCCTTGTAAAGAAGTTGTTGCAGATAGTCTTGACAAATTTCCAATTTTAAAGTGCTGGCCCAAAGATGGTGGAAAGTTTATAACGTTGCCAGTCGTAATAACCAAAGATCCCGAAACTGGCGAGTTGAATGCCGGAATGTACAGAATGCAAGTTTTTGATGGAAAGACAACGGGCATGCACTGGCAAATTCACAAGCATGGGGCTTTGCATCTAAAAAAAGCTGAAAAGAAGGGTAAATTAGAAGTGGCTGTAGCAATCGGTGTTGATCCTGCAATACTCTATGCTTCAACTGCTCCTTTGCCTGAGAACATGAACGAGTTTATGTTTGCGGGTTTTATAAGGAAAAGCAGAGTAAAAATGGTTGACTGCGAAAGCGTTGACTTGCAAGTTCCTGCAACAGCTGAGATAGTTTTGGAAGGCTATGTTAAAACCGACGAATTAAGAATTGAAGGTCCATTTGGTGATCACACTGGCTATTACACTCCTCCTGAACCATATCCAGTTTTTCACATTACAACGATAACCCATAGAGAGAATCCGATCTACCATGCAACCGTAGTTGGAAAACCTCCAATGGAAGATGCTTGGATTGGAAAGGCAACGGAAAGAATATTTTTACCATTGATAAAGATGATTAATCCAGAAATTGTTGACATAAATTTACCAGTAGAGGCTTCGTTTCACAATTTGGCAATAGTGTCGATAAAGAAGAGATATCCGGGACATGCAAAAAAAGTTATGTTCTCACTATGGGGCTTAGGAATGCTATCTTTGACAAAGATTGTAATAATTGTAGATGATGATGTCAACGTTCAAAATATGAATGAAGTCATTTGGGCAGTTACAAGCAGATTCGATCCTGCAAAAGATGTCGTTTTAATTCCTGACTCACCAGTAGATTCTTTGGATCACGCAACTTACAAACCAAATCTTGGTGGAAAGCTCGGAATTGACGCAACAAAGAAGTGGAAGGAAGAGGGATTTGATAGAGAATGGCCAGATGTTGTTGAGATGGATGTTGAAGTTAAAAATAAAATAGACAAAATCTGGAATGATCTAAAAAGATTGATTTTTTAATCAATATCAATTTTCTTGCTCAAGTAAATGAATGGGGTGTCGAAAATGGCAACTATGAATTTCATGATATAGGAAGTAAAGAATATCTCAAAGATTCCCTGAAAACCTAAGGAATCAACGAATTGAGGATTAAACACAACAAAAAACAGAGTCGTGAAGGTTGCATTGTCTATCAGCTGTGAAACCATTGTAGATGCGTTGTTTCTTAACCATAAATGCTTTCCTTGAGTCTTCCTCTTCCAAAACTCAAAGGCCCATACATCGTGGAGCTGAGAAATTAAATATGCCGTCAAGCTCGCTATTGTTACATCTGGCATAAAGCCAAATATTTGTTCCAATGCTGGACTTAAGGTGTCAGATTTATCCGGAGTAAATGCTAAGGTTATTTGCATGATAACAGTCGTCATTATCAGTGCGAAAAATCCAATAAAAACAGCTTTTCTTGCCTCTTTGACGCCATACTTCTCTGTCAGTATATCTGTGGCTAAGAAAGTTGTACCATAGATTATATTTCCCATGGCCGTGACAAAGCCAAAGAAACGAATTATCTTCGCAACTTGAATGTTAGCTAAGATTATTGCCATAGCAATCCAAGCATAAAGTCCCGTTTTTCCAAAAAATCTGTAAGCCAATATTATTCCCATAAAGTTTACAAACATTAATATAAACCATAATATCTCGTTGTTCATCGCTTCATCATGACAACCGAGGTTATAAAAAAATTATTAGGTCTAGCAAGTAAACTATGATGTTTAACAATTCAAAAGTTTTTTAAGCTTTATAGAGAAAAGGAGACATAGTATATGTCAATCAGGAAAAAGTTGAGCTTTTCAAAAATTCAGAGGATAAAAAGCTACCTTTCAGCAAAAAAAGCTTCAAGTAGGAAAAAGGTTGGTGTATTGGTAGATGGACCAAACATGCTTAGAAAGGAGTTTAATATCAATCTGAGTGAAATTAGAGAAATTTTGGAAGAGTACGGAGACATCAAAGTTGCCAAGGTATTTTTAAATCAATATGCTGGCGAAAAGTTGGTTGAAGCTATTGAAAACCAAGGATTTGAGCCAATAATAACTTCCGGAGACGTTGACGTCAGAATGGCTGTTGAAGCAATGGAGATGATATACAACGAATCTTTGGATGCAATAGCCTTAGTTACAAGAGACGCTGACTTTAAAGCAGTCTTAAAGAAAGCAATGGAAATGGGTAAAGAGACGATAATAATTGGAGCTGAACCTGGTTTTTCAACAGCATTGAAAAACTCGGCTGACATAGCTATTGTTTTAAATGAGGAGGACTTTGTTGAGGAGCAAGTTAAAACCTGAAGTATTCTTCTTTGAATTTGCAACTTGTGGAGGAGAAACTCCAGACAGCATATTAGTTGAAGGGCTCGGAATGTTCAACGCAATTTATACTGGTTTTCTACCGTTTGCAAGTGTTAAATCCTTTGTAAAACAAGAATTTCAAAGCATGTTTGATCTACCAGTAACGCAAGACTGGGAAAGGAGCTTTGACAATTGTTTAAATGCTGAGTATGCATTAATTGTAGCTCCAGAAGATGATTTTTTACTCCTAAACCTTACAAAGAAAATCGAAAAAGCCAATTTAAAAAACTTAGGGAGCTCAAGCAAGGCAATAAGTGTAACAAGTGATAAGTGGAAGCTTTACAAAAAGATTAAAAGAAGGGCAAATGTTCCAAAAACCTCTAAAAAACCCTTTGACAAAAAATTTGTTGTAAAGCCGAGGGTTTCTTGCGGTGGTGAAGGCATTGAGTTTTCTAAGAATTTATCGATTAAAAAAGGTTTTATAGCGCAAGAATACGTTGAAGGAAAAAATATAAGTCTTAGCTTCATTATTGGGGATGAAATCAACCTTTTAAGCATTAATGAGCAATTGATAAACAACTTCAAGTATGCTGGGGCTGTGGTGCCATTTAAAATTGAACCTAAATTAAAAAAGGAGGTCGTTGAGGAGTGCATTAATGCGATTGAATGTATAAAAGGCTTGTTTGGATATGTTGGTGTTGACGTTGTTTTAAGTGATGTTCCATACATCATAGAGGTTAATGCGAGGCTTACAACACCATGTGTGTTGTTTAAAGACGTCTATGGCATAAACGTTGCCGAGTTGCTTTACAAAAATTACTACTCAAAGGTTAAAGTTGACGCCAAAGCAACAAAGCAGCTCAAGCTTGTAAAAGAAAAAAGCAATAACGGTTTTGTGACTGCAAGAGGTTATTCTTTAGTTAAAATTCCCGTGATAAAATGAGACTTGAAGAATGGTACAAATTTTACGATCAAATTCTTAAAGATTTTGGTTTTTCGAGAGAAGAAGATGAGAGGGCTGCAAAAATAATGCACAAACTTGGGAAAAGCAAGCTGCTTGATCAAAGTGTTTTGGAGAACAAAATCAAAGGTAAGAGCGTTGCAATTGTTGGTGGCGCAATAGAGAATTTTGAATTTAACGAGGACTTAGTAATCTCGTCAGGAAAGGCTGTTGTTAAGATAATTGACAAGGTCACCCCTCAAATCCACGTTACGGATATGGAAGAGGAAGATGGCTTGCTAATAAACTTGGAAAAAAATGGTTGTATTCTTGTTTTGCATGCGCATGGTGATAATATTAATAGGATAAAATCGGTTGTTCCAAAATTAAAGAATTTTGTTGGTACAACTCAAAGCAAGCCATTCAATAAAATCTACAACTTTACAGGCTTTACAGATGGAGATAGAGCGGCAATCATTGCGAAAAAGTTTAAGGCAAGTAGAATAAAGCTTTACGGTTTTGATTTTGAAAAAGCTGAAGGGATAAAGAGGAAAAAGCTCAAGTGGGCTAAGAAAATTTTGGAATTCGAAGGTTTAATTTAATAAATTATCATAAATTTCACAAGTTTCACATTCTTTCTTTTTTACCCAAGCTTTTTTCAAACTACACCACCTTTTTCCAGCTTTCCAAACGCCTATGTATTTGCACTCAAAATCCCAAATTTCAACTTTCTTAATTTTGAGCATATCGAACATTGAAGTATAGTTAATAATATCTGTTTTTTAATTTAACCAATAATTGAATTAATAAATTGGAAACAATAAATTAAAACTAATTTAATAGTTGCTCTACTTCAAGGGCAAAATTCAAAATCGTGTTTTCATCAAAGTAATTTCCAATTACCTGCATTCCTACAGGTAAGCCTTTAACGAATCCAATTGGAATTGATAAAGCCGGTAAGCCTGCCAAGTTTATAGGAACAGTATTTACATCCATCTTGTACATCGTCAACGGATCTGCCAATTCTCCAATTTTAAATGGCAATGCTGGCATTGTAGGAGATATTAGCAAATCGAATTCATTGAAAGCCCTAGCAAAATCGTTCTTTACTAGGGTTCTAACCTTCAAAGCCTTTAGATAGTACTTTCCATAATAGCCTGCAGATAAAGCATAGCTGCCGAGCATTATTCTTCTTTTAACTTCCTTACCAAATCCTTCAGCCCTGACTTTTGAGAAATACCTGTTCCAAGAATCCAATTTGTCTAAGGCGTATCCGTATCTGACCCCATCATACCTTGCAAGGTTTGATGAGGCTTCACTCATCGCAATAATGTAATAAGCTGCTAAAGCATATTTAAACGAGGGCATCTCAACCTCTCCAACGTGATGTTTGGATTTTACTTGCTCAACTACCTCGTAAAACTTATCCATGACTTTATCATCCGCAGTCATCTCTTTTACAATTCCAATTCTAAGCTTTCTGTCCTTTCTTTCAAATTTAAATTCCTTTCCAGCATTTGTAGAATCTCTATTATCTTTTCCAGCGATAACTTCAAATAAGGCTATAAGATCTTCAACACAACTCGCCATCGGACCTATTTGTTCTAAGGAGTTTGCATAGGGTATAAGACCATATCTCGAAACAAAACCATATGTTGGTTTCAATCCAAAAACACCACAAAAACTAGCAGGACATCGAATACTTCCTCCTGTGTCGCTTCCCAACGCTAAAACGGCTTCTCTACCAACTACAGCCCCACTACCTCCACTACTTCCACCAGCAACCCTATTCAAATCGTACGGATTTCTAACAACTCCAAAGTAAGAAGTTTCCGTAGTAGTTCCCATAGCAAACTCATCCATGTTTGTTTTTCCAACGATTATTGCTCCTTCTTCCTTTATTCTCTCAACAACGTGAGCATCGAAAGGTGGAATGTAGTTATACAAAATTTTAGATGCGCAAGTTGTCCTTAAATTCTTTGTTGTTATACAATCCTTCACGCCAATAGGGATTCCCGCAAGTCTTCCTTTCAATTTTCCCCTATCAAAATCTTCCGCCTTTTTTAGGGCATCTTCCTTGTTTAAAGTGATATAAGCATTTAACTTACTCTTCTCAATCTTTTCAAACAATTCTGAAATTAAATCGTAAGCTTTTTCGCTCTCCAATCTCTCTTTCCAGCTTTTTATTGTTAACATTTCCATTTTTACCACCACTACTCTACAATTCTTGGTCCTTTGAA